>JADFXQ010000017.1 GCA_015233495.1 Candidatus Omnitrophota bacterium
CCTATATGACCCCGGCAAAATGCTTCATATCGAGCCCGGAGCTCCTCAAAGATATCGGCTTTGATGATTAAAATTTTTTTCGCCCCCCCAGGGAATAGGGGGTAAGGATCTATGGTATCATTCCCAACATGAAAAAATTTTGTCATTTTTCCAAGCGTGCCGTTGTGCTATGATTAGTGTTATGTGGTGATTTGGATTTGACAAAGGGCATGGCCAAATTGTCCATAACCTTCCAAAATTGAGGAATGAAACATGGACAAAGAACGGATTGCCCGGCTAAATATAAAATCTGATGATGCGGCCTGCAAAAAAGATTACGTCGGATACTGGATGGCCAGAGATTCGCTCTGTGTATCAGAAGTCGCGTCGCTTTGGCGTTCAAATTGTCAGATTTGTCAAATTTCTTTACAAATGAAATATCGCCCGCTATAATGTCGTTCCTTTGGTGGGAACGACCTATTTTAACTAAGAAGTTTGCGCGGTTGCGAGGATGGAAGCTATGTCAAAATTGAGATTGGGTTTGCCGAAAGGAAGTTTGCAGGAGGCGACCGTCAAGGTGTTTGAGCGCGCCGGGTTCAAACTGTATATTTCCAGCCGGTCGTATTTTCCCACGATCGACGACGCGGAAATCCAACCGATTTTATTGCGGGCGCAGGAGATGTCGCGTTACGTCGAGGACGGGACTTTGGACTGCGGCATCACCGGCGCGGATTGGATTTTGGAAAATAATTCCAAGGTGGACGTGCTGGCGGATTTGCTCTATGCCAAGCAAAGCGCGGTTAAGGTGCGCTGGGTGTTGGCGGTGCCGGAAGATTCGTCCATTAAAAGCGTCAAAGATCTGGAAGGAAAGAGAATCGCTACGGAATTGGTCGGCGTGACCAAGGCTTATTTGAAAGCCAATAAAGTGAAGGCCCAGGTTGAATTCAGCTGGGGCGCCACGGAAGCGAAAGTAGCCGACGGTTTGGTGGACGCTATTGTCGAGCTGACCGAAACCGGCAGCAGTCTGCGGGCGCACAAATTGCGCATCGTCACCACAGTGTGTGAATCGACAACCCGGTTTATCGCCAATAAAACTGCGGCGAAAAATGAGTGGAAACGGACAAAAATGGAGCAGATTGTCATGCTCCTTAAGGGCGCGATTGACGCGGCCAATATGGTGGGGCTGAAGTTGAATTTGGAAGAAAAGAATTTTGAAAAAATTATTAAAATTCTTCCTTCCTTAAAACAACCGACGATTTCGCCTCTGAGCAAGGAAGGCTGGTTAGCCATGGAAACGGTTATCGACGAGAGTACGGTGCGCAATCTGATTCCGAAACTCAAAGCCGCGGGCGGCCAGGGCATCATCGAATATTCTTTAAACAAACTGATTTACTAATCCCGGATTAAAATCTATGCCGTGCGGTAAAAAAAGAAAACGGATCAAGACACGGACGCATAAGCGCAAGAAAATGCGCAAGGCGCTCCGGCATCTCAAGAAACGTAAGTCACGCTAAGCCCAAAAGCTTTGATCGTGATAAACGGATTTCGCGTGTTTTTCATTCCATAGGAAAACAATATGCGTGAACTCGACAAGATCAATAGGCCCGGATTCTGCCTTGGCAAACAGATCGGCAGAGTTTGTTTCGCTTGGATGATCTTTGGCCAGGTGATATTGTCTGACGCTTGGGCATTTCCCGTTGAAACTCAGCAAGCGCAAAGCAATGAGGCCCAAGCCTTGGCGCATTATGTGCTTGGTCAGGTCTATGATTTTTTGGGATTGAGCAACCGCGCGGTGTTGGAGTTTCAACAATCCGCCCAACTGGATCCCACGGTTTATTTTACTAATCTTCGGTTAGGCGCGGCGTATGCCCGTTTGGGGATGTTGGATGATGCCAAGCAGGCCTTGAGGCAAGCGGCAGAAAGCCGGCCCGCGGACACGCAGGCCCATTATCTGATGGCCTTGATTTATTCCACTCAGAAAAACTATGACCAGGCCGCTGCGGAATATGAGTTGATTTTAAGATCACTCGATGCCAATGACCCGCGCGGCTTTGAAATTCATAATTATCTCGCGCAGCTTTATTATTCCCAAAAAAAATATCCGCAAGCCATTGCTCAATTTGAAAAAATGTTGAGCTTGGAACCCCAAAACACCGATGTGATGTATTTTTTGGGCGCGCTTTATTTTGACTCCGGCAAGGCTGAAAAGGCCGAGAAGATTTTGCTTGCGGCGATTGTCATTGATCCGGAGCATGACGGGTGTCTGAACACCTTGGCGTATATTTACGCGGAACAAAGCCGGAAATTAGACCAGGCTTTGGCGTTGGTCAACCGCGCGTTAAAGATCGCGCCGGATCAGGGCGCGTATTGGGACACCTTGGGCTGGATTTACTTTCGCCAAGGCAAGACCGCCCAAGCTTTGGAAATGCTTAACAAAGCCGGCAGTCTGCTCGCTGACCCGGTGATTTTTGATCATCTCGGTGATGTTTATGCCGCGGATCATAATCTGCAAAAGGCTCTGGCCTATTGGAAAATGGCTTTGGAGCTGGATCCAGAGCAAAAGTCGGTGGCTCAAAAAATAAAAGAAATTTCACGGCCTCATTCCTAATGCGTCCATTCACTTTAAAATCTCCTGCGAAATTAAATCTCTATTTAAGCGTCAATCACCGCCGTCCGGACGGTTATCATGACATCACGACTTTATTTGAGCGGATCAATTTATTTGATGAAATCAGCTTTGAGTCCGCGGTTGATCAGTCCATTCGGATTTCTTGCGATCATCCGCAAGTCCCGGTGGGGCGAAAAAATCTGGTTTATCAGGCCGCGAAGTTATTGCAAGACGAATTTGGTTTGCGACAGGGCGCCCGGATTTATATCCGAAAGCGGATTCCCGTTGCGGCGGGTTTGGCGGGAGGATCAAGTAATTGCGCTACAGCGTTGCTGGGTTTAAACCGGCTCTGGGGATTGAAGTTAGGACGCGAGGAACTGGTTCGTTTCGGTCAAAGTCTGGGCTGCGATGTCGCTTTTTTTCTTTATGATACTTCTTGGGCCTGGGGCAGGGGACGAGGGGATCAGATTGAGCCTTTAGATGTGAAAACAAAATGTTGGCATATCGTCGTAACTCCCAAGGCCAAGGTCTATTCATCCGCAGTGTATTCAGCCTTGAAATTGGAGTTGACAAAGAAAATAGAGGATGTTAATATCCTACTCTCTTATTTAAGGATGAATAATATAATAGGGCTTGGTCGTGTTTTGCATAATGATCTAGAGCCGGCAGTTTGCTCTTTTTGCTCGACGGTGGAATCGGTTAAAGCGGCTTTGAAAAAATGGGATGTGCCCGGCGCGCGGGTTTCCGGAAGCGGACCGTCGGTTTACGCGCTTACGGAGAATGCCGCTCAGGCGAGGAACATCGCGGAGCATTTAGCCCATCGCTACGCGCAGGTTTTTGTGGTAAGCACGTTTTAGAGATTTACAAAGGCCCAGGCTTCCGGAGGAGCAGAATCATGGGCATAAATAATTTGGCGAAAATTTTTGGCCAATTTAAAAAGTATAAACGGCTTTGCCCTAAGTTGTAAGCAAGCGATATTTTTTAAATGCGAAGGAAATTATTTATGGAAATCACGGAAATTCGAGTCTTCCCCAAAGAGGGCCAGGATAAGAAGCTGAAGGCGTACGCGACCGTCACCTTTGATCATGTTTTTGTGGTTCGGAATATCAAGATCATTCAGGGAGCAGCGGCTTTGTTTATCGCTATGCCGTCGCGCAAGGTTAAAAATTCTTGTTCTAAATGCGGCGTGAAAAATGAAGTTGGCAGCCGCTATTGCAATCATTGCGCGGCGGCCCAGCCGCAGAACCGGAACGCGGAAACGGATCCTGTCGACGCGAAAGCGGATCATCGGGATATGGCCCATCCGATAACGCAGGAATTTCGTGATTATTTGCAGAAAAAGATTTTAGACGCTTACACCAAAGAAATCGCGTCCGGAAGGCCGGTGTCGAAATTTGACGCCGGGGATGATTAGCGCTAAATAACAAAATTCAAAATCAAAATTTAAATTAAAAACAGAAATGCGGAATTTGATGTTTTGGGCTTAGAATTTTGTAATTTGAATTTTGTCATTTGTTATCTTATCTTGCCTGGTGGTGTAATGGTAACACACGAGAATTTGGATCTCGTTTTCAAGGTTCGAATCCTTGCCGGGCAGTTTTTAAAAATTCGGCAAGGATTCGAACCTAAGGGGCGCGGGGAGATCGTCCCCGAGAGTCGATTGCGGTAAAATCTCGATTTTCGAAATATCAGAATGCGAGTCCGGAATTGATGCCAGAACTCCGCTCCATCATTTTAGCCGCGGGAAAAGGGACGCGGATGAAATCCGCAATCCCGAAAGTTTTGCATGCGGTGTGCGGACAGCCGATTTTACGCTATGTGTTGGACGTGAGTCGGGCGGCTGGAGCGCGGAAGACTTATGTTGTGGTTGGTCATCAAGCGGACGCGGTGCGGGATTTTGTAGGCGCCGCGGCGGAAGTGATCGAGCAGACGCAGCTTTTAGGAACCGCGGACGCGGTACGGCGGGTGGTTCCGTTTTTGAAAAATTTTAGCGGGGATGTGTTGATTCTTTGCGGCGATGCGCCGCTTTTAGAAAAACCAACCATCCGCGCCCTGGTCAACCGCCACCGGCGGGCGGACGCGGTATGCACCGTATTGTCCGCGGAGGTTGCCGACCCTGCGGGTTATGGTCGAATCGTGCGGGACAATGCCGGTGAAATAATGGCGATCCGCGAGCATCAAGACGCGGATTCTCGGGAAAGGAAAATCCCGGAAATCAATGTCGGCGTGTATTGCGTCCGCTCGCGCGATTTGCTGCGGGCCTTGTCGGGTGTTACATTTAACGGCCGGAAAAAAGAATTTTATTTGACGGATATTGTGGCGATTTTGCGTCAGGCCAAACTGAAAGTCCAAGCGGTGAAAATCCGCGATTCCCGGGAGGGCTTGGGAATCAATACCCGAAGGGATTTGGCGCTGGCGCAGAAGGTGATGGGGGGGAAAATTCTCCAAGCTTTCATGGATAACGGCGTTACCCTTGTTGATCCTGTTAACACCTACATTGGTCACGACGTGAAAATCGGCAGGGACACGGTTATCCAGCCGTTTGTTTACATTGACCACGATGTGCGCATCGGAAAAGATTGTCAGATCGGGCCGTTTTGCCGACTGCGTCCGGGAACCCGTTTAGGCGATCGGGTTCAGATCGGGAATTTCGGCGAGGTATCGCGCAGCGGGTTTGGCGATCAGAGCGTGATGAAACACTTTGGTTTCGTGGGAGATACCCGCATAGGAAAGAATGTCAATATCGGCGCGGGGTTTGTGACCGCGAATTACGATGGAAAAAGCAAGAATAAAACAGTCATTGGCGATAAGGCCTTTATCGGCTCAAATTCCACAGTAGTCGCGCCGGTGAACATAGCCGCGCAAGCGGTTTTGGGCGCCGGGAGTGTTTTAACGCAGGGCCGGAAAATTCCGGCGGGAAAAGTGGCGGTTGGTGTCCCGGCGCGGGTGGTGCGGTAATGCGGCGATTGGGAAAATTTTAAAGGAAACTATTATGGACAAAACACGAATTTTTACCGGTAACGCGCATCCCCAATTAGCCGAGAGCATTTGTCGGCAGTTAAAGGTCAGTTTGGGCAAGGCGCTCATTTCGCGGTTCAGCGAGGGGGAAATCCGCGTCAAATTGCAAGATAATGTGCGCGGCAAAGACGTGTTTATCATTCAGCCGACTTGCCCGCCGGCAAATGAGAATTTGATGGAATTATTGATTATGATCGACGCGGCGCGCCGGGCTTCCGCTTGGCGGATCACCGCGGTGCTGCCTTATTACGCTTACGCGCGCCAAGACCGCAAGGATCAGCCCCGCGTGCCGATCACCGCGAAATTGGTGGCGAATTTGATCACCGCGTCGGGCGCGGACCGTGTGTTGACCATGGATTTGCATGCCTCGCAGATTCAGGGTTTTTTTGATATTCCGGTAGACCATTTGTACGCGATTAACCCGTTGTGCGAATATTTTAAGGAGAAGGCGGTTGCGGATTTGATCGTCGTGTCTCCGGATGTCGGGGGAACGCGCATGGCCCGGGCTTACGCGAAGCGTTTGGGAGTGGGTTTGGCGATTGTGGATAAACGCCGGGAAAGTCCCGAAAAGACGGAAGTCATGCATATTCTTGGCGACGTGAAAGGGAAAAGCGCGGTGATGGTCGATGATATCATCGCGACGGGAAGTTCATTGCTCGAGGCTGCGGAGGCACTGAAAAAGCAGGGAGTGAAAAAAGTATTTGCCGCGGTATCGCACGGGATTCTTTCGGGAAACGCCATTGAGCGTCTGAATGCCAGTACGGCGTTGGAAGAATTGGTTATCACCGATACGATTCCTTTGGCGGAGTCAAAACGTTCGGATAAAATCACGGTGGTTTCCGCGGCGCCGCTTTTAGCGGACGCGATTAAACGCATCCATGATGAACAATCGATCAGTTGTTTGTTTGATGAGGCAACGAAATAGAGGGGACAACGGAATAGGGGACAGCGCCCTATTGCGTCAGTTTCACAATATTTAATCGTTAAGGCAAATCGAAATAGGGCGCTGTCTCCTATTTATTAAGGCGGAAGAACATGGAAGAGATTAAATTTGATGTTGAGGTGAGAAAAAGCACGGGAAAACAAACGGTGAAGGCGTTGCGCCGTCAAAATATGATTCCGGGGATTGTTTACGGCGGGAAGAGCGGCCCGACCGTCATTCAGTTAGACCGAAAAAAATTCGAAGGCGTTATGCGTTTGCACCGCGGCCAGAATGTGATTTTTCATTTGAACGTTTTGGAAAACGGGCAAAAACTGCGCGATTACGCGGCTTTATTAAAGGAAGAGCAAAATCATCCGGTTTTGGATAACGTCGTGCATGTGGATTTTCAACGCATTGATTTGAAGAAAGAAGTCACGGTCAAGGTCGCTTTGGAAGCCAAGGGCGATCCGGCAGGCGTTAAGCAGGGCGGCACGCTGGAACATATTCTTTGGGAATTGGAAATTGTTTGTTTGCCGACGAATATTCCGCAAAAAATCGATGTGGATGTTTCCGCTTTGAATATGAATCAATCGATTCATGTCAAAGAGATTGTTTTACCGGCGGGGATCAAGGTAAAAAATGATCCCGAATCCATTGCGTTTACCGTGGCGCCGCCGCGGAAAGAGGAAGAAGCTCCCGTCGAAGGCCAACCTGCAGAGCCGGAAGTCACTAAGGAAAAGAAACCGAAGGCGGAAGGTGGTGAAGCGGGTAAAGAGGCAGGAAAGGAAGCGGGTAAGGATAAAAAGTAGCGAGCGGATAGAGACAGCCAGTTATGGACACGCGGGTCATTTTCGGTTTAGGCAATCCTGGTCGGGAATATGAAAATACCCGGCATAATTTGGGATTTATGGTTCTGGCTTGTCTAGCCCGGCAGCGGGGCTTGGTTTTTAAAAATTGCGCGTTTGCCAAGGGATGGTTAGCGCAGGAGCTGACCGGTTCACGTCTAACCGTGTTATTTTTGCCGGCAACCTTCATGAATTTATCCGGGAACGCGGTACGAAAAGTGCTGGATAAACAGGGTGTTGGGTTGGCGCAGATCCTTTTAGTTTGTGATGATTTGAATCTGGACTTTGGCCAGATGCGGTTGCGGAAAAAAGGTTCGGACGGCGGACACAATGGTTTAAAATCCGTGATTGCAGCTTTCGCTTCGCAGGAATTCGCCCGTTTGCGCATTGGGATCGGGCATCCGGGAAACAAAGACGCGGTCGTGGATTATGTGTTGCAGCCGTTTAACAAAGAGGAACGAGAAAGATTGCCGGCTATTGTGGAAACAGCCGCGGAGTGTTGTTCAAAATGGGCGTCACAGGTAGAGCGTCCGGAGTCGGTGGTCCATGTGGACGCCATAAAATCCAGAGACACAGAGAGGCGGGGAGAATTAAAATGACAATTGCGGAATTGAACAGGAAGTATGAACTGGTCGTTGTGGTTGATGCGAAGCTGACCGGGGAAGAAAAAGAAGCCATCTTGAAAGACGCGTTAGACCTAATCGGGAAATGCGGCGGCAGAATCATTAACAGCCAGATTTGGCTGGAAAAGCATAAATTTACTTTCCGGATTAACAAACGGACAGAAGGGACCTATTATCTGGTGAATTTTGAGTGCGCGGGCGCGGGGCTTCCGGAAATCCGTAAGGAAATGCGGCTTAAGGAAAAAATTCTCCGGTTTTTGTTGGTTAAAATCGCGTAATAAGCCCTCTTGCCCGCTCCCTCCCCGCGAGTGGCAGGGAAAGAGGAAAATAATTTTATAATTTGTTTTAGGGAGGATGGAAATGGCAAGTTTGAACAAGGTTTTTTTAATCGGGAATTTAACGCGTGATCCGGAATTGCGTTACACTCCCGGAGGCACGGCCGTGGCAAATCTCGGGATTGCGGTGAATCGGAAATTCAAAGATAGCTCGGGAGAATTAAAAGAAGAGGTTTGTTTTTTAACCGTTACGGTTTGGGATAAACAAGCGGAAGGCTGTTGTCAATATTTAACTAAAGGCCGGCCGGTTTTTGTCGAAGGCGTGTTGCAGTCCCGGTTCTGGGAAACGCCGGATGGTCAAAAACGCAGCGCTATTGACGTTCGGGCGGAACGGGTGCAGTTTTTAGGTCATGGCGCAAAAGATGCCGCGAAAGAACCAGGCGCGGGCGACGCCCCGGAAGCAGAACAACCACCGGGCGGGGAAGCGATAAAGCCGGAAGATATTACTTGGGATGAGAATAATTAGGGAAAGGTTAATTATGAGAATGGAACGAGATCAAAAAAAGACAACCAAGAAACGCCGGATGAACAGCCGGCCGCGCAATACCGTGCGGTTCCAACTGCCGGAAATTGACGCTATTCATTTTAAAAATTTTACGATATTGCAAAAATTTTTAACCGAGCGCGGGAAATTGATACCCCGGCGGATTACGGGGCTTTCCGCCAAAGGACAGCGACGGTTGACGGAAGCAGTTAAACAGGCGCGATTTTTGGCGTTGTTGTCCGGAGGAGGAGCGAGATAAAAGCAATGACAAATAACAAAATTCTAATGACAAAACAAAATTCCAAAATAGTTTTATATTTCAAAAACAAAAGAACAAAACAACAACCTAAAATTGAATATTTTGTAATTTGAATTTTGTTATTTGTCATTTAATAGGGGGATTGAATCATGGAAGTCATATTATCGCAGGATGTGAAAGGCTTGGGGTATGTGGGGGACGTCGTTAAAGTCAAAGACGGTTATGCCCGGAATTTTATTTTTCCGCAGGAGCTGGGTTTTTTGGCGACGCCCGCTAATTTGAAAAAAATCGAGCAGCAGAAAAAGCGGCGGCAAGTTGAATATGATACCAACAAGAAAAACGCTCAGGAGTTGGCGGATAAGCTGAGCAAGGTTTCTTGCACGGTCGCGGTTGAGGTGAACGATTTAGACAAACTTTATGGCTCGGTCACGGAAGTGGATATCGCGAAATCCTTGGAAGTGGAAGGTTACGTGGTCGATAAAAAATTGATCGAGATTGAAAAGCCGATTCAAGAGCTCGGTATTTTTGATGTTCCCATCAAACTGCATTCAGAAGTAACGGCGAAGATAAGGGTATGGGTCACGAAGAAGTAAGAGTCCCCCCACAAAATACGGAAGCGGAAAAGTCCGTCTTAGGGGCCATGTTGATGGACGATGAAGCCATCGGCGCGGCTGTGGAAATCCTTGAGGCGGATTTTTTTTATGAAGAAGCGCACCGCAAAATATTCCGCGCTATCGTCGAACTTTATCAGGCCCGCAAGAACGCTGACCTTATCACCATCTGCGACCGGTTGAAAAGCGACGGCGATCTTGAAGCGGTCGGCGGCGCGAGTTATCTCACCACTATCATCAATTTTGTTCCTACCGCGGCGAATATCCAGCATTACGCGCAAATCGTCAAAGAAAAAGGGATCTTGCGCAAATTGATCAAGAACGCGACGCAGATCGTGACCGACAGTTTTGCGGCTGCGTCTTCGGCGGAAGAAATTGTCGACAACGCGGAACGGCTCATTTTTGACATCGCGGATATGAAGGAAAAGCATCAGACGGTCCATATCAAGGATGTCATCAAGGCGAACATCGAAAAATTGGACTTGCTTTATCAAAAGAAACAGCATGTCACCGGTCTGCCAACCGGTTTCACGGAAATTGATAAATACACTTCGGGTTTGCAAAAATCCGATTTGATCATAATCGCGGCCCGTCCGTCTATGGGGAAAACGGCTTTAGCCATGTCGATCGCTGAACGGGCGGCGATTGATTATAACGCCGCGGTTGGAGTTTTTAGTCTGGAAATGTCGAAAGAACAGTTGGTGCAGCGTTTGTTGTGTTCCCAGGCGAAGGTGGACGCGCAAAAAGTGCGGACAGGATTTTTTTCTTCTGCCGAGTGGCCTAAATTGACAAAAGCGGCGTCCCAGTTGTCAGCGGCGAAAATATTTATTGATGATACCCCCGCGATTTCCGCGCTGGAATTGCGGGCGAAAGCCCGGCGGCTGAAAGCTTCCCAAGATATTCAATTGATCGTTTTGGACTATATTCAGTTGATGCGCAGTACCAAGGCCTCGGAAAGCCGCCAACAGGAAATTTCGGAAATTTCCCGTTCCTTGAAAGCCTTGGCGCGGGAGTTGGAAGTCCCGGTGATCGCGCTTAGTCAGTTGTCCCGCGCGGTAGAATCGCGGCAAGATCATAAGCCGCAATTATCGGATTTGCGGGAGTCCGGGGCGATCGAACAAGACGCGGATGTGGTAATTTTGCTCTTACGGGAAGAATATTATAACTCCACGGAAGAGAACCGGGGTGTGGCGGATGTTATTATCGCCAAACAGCGTAACGGTCCGGTCGGCACGGTTAAACTCCAATTTACCAAGGAGTTTATTCGCTTCGAAAATCTTGCACATGGCAATTGACAGCCGCAGACAACCTCTTTATAATCCATGAAGTTGAAATTTTGAGTCCGAAAATCTCCTCAAATTCCGGTTGTAAACTATGGAGAGAGAATGAAAAATCTATTTAACGGGAAGCGGATTGCGGCGCTTATTTTGATGACGGAATTGACGATTTTAGGGCCAGGGCGTTTCGCCGTCGCGCAGAGTAATGAAATGTTGACGCCGCCCGCCGCGGTTAAGGAAGCGGCGCCCGCGGGAACGGAATCCAAAGCAGTGAAAGCGATTGAAATAAAAGGGAATAAAACTATATCGGTTGCCACAATTTTGTCGAAGATCAAAACCCGGGTTGGCCAGGAATATATCCAAACGGTTGTCAGTGATGATCTTAAGCGCTTATATAACACCGGATATTTTTCCGATGTGCGGGTGGACCGGGAAGATTTAGAAGGAGGGTTTAAGGTAATTATTTTTGTGACGGAAAAGGGAGTGGTGAGTGATGTGACTTTTTCCAAGACCCGGTATATTCCCGCAGTGACCCTAAAGCGAAAAATCAAAACCCAGATTGGGAAGTTTTTAGACAGCAAGGTTTTAAAGGAAGACACCGAAACCATTAAAGATCTTTACGCGAAAAAAGGGCTCACTTTGGCGGAGGTCGAGGCGGAATCGTTTGTGGATGAAGTCACCAATAAAGTTAGTGTGCATTTCGTGATCCGTGAGGGTTATCGGGTCATTGTTCGGAGAATCAATTTTGAGGGAAACCGGGCTTTTCGGGACGGCAAGATCATCAGCGTGATCAAATTGCGGAAAAAACGTTTTTTCAATTCCGCATTTCTCAAAGAAGAAACTTTGAAAGAAGACATGGAACGGATCGCCAGTTTTTATGAGCAGCAGGGATATATTGACGCGGCTGCGACTTATAAAATCAATTACATGGAAAAGGGCCGCGTTGAGGTGGATATTTTTATTAAAGAAGGCAAACGCTACTATGTCGGCAATGTGACGGTCGCAGGGAATGCGATAATTTCCAATAAGGAAATTTTGGGAGAAATGAAGAATATTAAAAGCGGGGGCATATTCAGCCGCAATAAATTATCTTTGGATTTGGCCAGCATTCGCACTTTGTATTTTGATCACGGGTATATTTTCGCCAATGTCGCGGATTCCACTTCCATTGATCCGCAGTCCGGCAAGGTTGAGGTGAAGATCAATATCGAAGAGGGAAAATTGGCGTATATCGAGCGGATCAAAATTGAAGGGAACACGCGGACGCGCGACATAGTCATTCGTCGTGAACTCAAACTCCAGCCGGGTGACCGGTTTGACGGATCAAAATTGCGGCGCAGTAAAGAGAAATTGACTAATCTGGGATATTTTGAAGATGTCGGGTTTGATATGGAAGACACCAACGCGGATGACCGCAAAAATCTTGTGGTTCAGGTCAAAGAAGCCAAGACCGGCACGTTTAGTTTTGGCGGCGGTTTTAGCACCGTAGACAAGATGGTGGGGTTTGTGGAAATTGAGCAACGCAATTTTGACATTACTAACTGGCCGACGTTTACGGGGGGCGGCCAGAAATTACAATTGCGCGGGGAAATCGGGTCAACGAAAAATAATCAAACGTTGAGTTTTACCGAACCCTGGTTGTTTGATTATCCGGTGTCCGGCGGGTTTGACGCTTACCGGTCGGTTCATTCCCGAGAACAAGACACGGGGTATGCTTATGATGAACAACGGATCGGCGGGGTGATCCGTTTTGGCAAACAGTTTACGGATTATATTGACGGATCATTGTTTTATAAAAACGAACAGGTGAAGATCAGCAATTTCGTAGATAATCTATCCAAGGATGTTTTAGCGGAACAGGGAAAAAATCAAACCAGCGATATAGGGTTTTCTTTGACCCGCAATACCTGTGACAGCACCATCAACCCCACCAAGGGGACCATACTGGGCGGGACGTTTGACGTTGCCGGCGGGTTTTTAGGCGGGGATAAAGATTTTTATCGTTTTCAAGGAAACGGCAGTTATTTTCAACCCTTGTGGTTTAATTCTGTTTTAGAATTCCGCGGCCGGATGGGCGTGGAAAACGCCTACGGCGATTCGACTAAGGTCCCGATTTTTGAAAGATTTTTTGCCGGCGGCGCCCGGACTATCCGCGGATATGATGAACGCGCGGTTGGCCCGTTGGATAGCCAAACCAATGATCCGATCGGCGGCGAGAGTTTGATCGTCGGGAATATCGAATACACAATCCCGCTGATCCAATACATCAAATTGGCGGGGTTTTTCGACACGGGGAATGTTTGGTCAAAAATGGAAGACCTGGGCAAAGGCAATTTCAAATCGGGGACAGGTTTGGGATTGCGCGTCAAAACACCCATTGGGCCGGTCAACTTAGATTATGGGATACCTTTGAGCATCCAAGAAGGCCAAAAACGTTCGGGTAAATTTTATTTCAGCGTCAGCCGAGGATTTTAAAATTTTATAAAAAAACAAGGAGGAAGAAATGAAACGATTACCATTAATTACCATTTTAGCGTTAGCTTTAGCTGTGGTGGGCAGCGGATCCTATGCCGCCGCGCAGACAACGGCCGGCGGAAAGATCGGATATGTTAATTTGAGCCGGTTGTTTGATGAGTATTATAAGACCAAACAGTATGATCAAGTGCTGCAGGACAAACAGGGTAAAATTAAGACCGATTTAGAATCCCGGGTGGAGAAGATCAAAGAAACCCAGGGGAAATTGAACCTTTTGAGCGCGGATAAAAAAGGGGATATTGAAAAACAATTAGAGCAGATGAAGGGCGATTTTGATAAATATCAACAGGACCAAGCCCAGACCTTTACCAAGGAACGGAACGAAAAGATCCGGGAAATTCTTTTAGAGATTGAAGGGATTGTGAAAGATTTCGCGGGTAAAGAAGGATATTCCGTTATTCTCAATGACCGTGTCTTGATTTTTGGCGATCAGACCATGGATGTGACGGAACAAGTGTTAAAAAAATTGAACGCTGCCGCGCCGGCTAAAGCCGCTGCCGGAAAGAAATAATCTGTGGGTTGATTTAAGGTTTGCTGAGATCCGCTGCCCTTCTGATAGCGTTGTTTTCAGAAGGGCAGTATTTTATTAGGCGCCAGGTTTATTGATCAAGGCGGATGGCGCAAAGTTCTCAGCGAAAGGGTAAAACATTGTTTTCTAAATCCTGGCCCTTTCGCCTTGAACTTATTAGGATTATGCGGAATGCGCAAGACTCTTAAAGAAATAGCGGAATTAGTCAACGGCGAGGTGACAGGGGACGCGGGGCTAATGATTACCGGCCTCTGCGGTATCAAAGAAGCCCAAGCGGGAGATTTGACTTTTCTGGCTAATAATAAATATTTGCCGGATTTGAAAACTACCCGCGCCACTGCCGTGATTATCGGACCAGACGTGGAGATTCCGGCGCTGCCTTGTATTCGCGTCCAGCAGGCTTCGGCGGCTTTTTCTTTGATTTTATCGACAATAGCGAAGCAGGATCAAACGCGTTTGACGGGGGTTCATCCCACCGCTATTTTAGGGCCGGGCGTTAAATTGGGAAAGGCGGTAGCGATTGGCGCGTATTGCGTAATTGAAGCCGGTGTAGTTATTGGGGATCATTGTGTTATTTATAGCGGATGCTTTATCGGGCAGGACACGGTTTTGGGGAAAGAGTGTTTCTTGTATCCCAACGTGGTTATCCGGGAGCGGATAACTCTTAAAGACCGGGTGATGATCCATCCCGGCGCGGTGATCGGCGCGGATGGGTTTGGCTATGAGATGATTGAGGGAACCTATCAAAAAATCCTCCAGATTGGCACGGTGATCATTGAAGATGATGTGGAAATCGGGGCCAATGTAACGATTGACCGGGCGCGGTTTGATAAGACGTTTATCGGCCGGGGGACAAAGATCGACAATCTGGTGCAGATCGCGCATAATGTGATTATTGAGGAGCATTGCGCGATCGCTGCTCAGGTGGGCATATCCGGCAGCAATCACATTGGCAAACGTACCCGGATGGGCGGACAAGCCGGACTGGCCGGCCACTTGACGATCGGCGAAGCCGCGGTGATCGCCGCCCAGGCGGGAGTGACGAAATCCGTACCCGCGGGGACAATGGTTTCGGGATATCCGGCGAAACCGCACGCTGAAGCCATTAAGGTCAACGCTTGTTTGCAGCGGCTGCCGATTTATGTCGAGGAAATCCGCAAGTTACGGGAAAAGGTCGCGGCGTTAGAAAAACAACTTATCGCGGGAAGCGGGAAATAAGCATGGCGGAAAAACAAAAGACCATACAATCCGAAATTTCCATCGAGGGTGTGGGATTGCATACCGGAATAAAGGCGCGGCTCACGTTTAAACCGGCAGCCATGGGTACGGGAATCCAATTTGTCCGGGTTGATTTAGCGGGCGCGCCGGTAGTGAAAGCCTGTTTTGAAAATGTCAGTCCGAAAGATTTAGGCCGTTGCACGGCTTTAGGCCGCGGCGAAGTTGTAGTGCAGACCGTTGAGCATCTGCTGGGCGTTTGTTGCGGGCTGGGGATAACGAATTTAACAGTGGAAATCAATGCGGCGGAAGTACCGGGCTTGGACGGCAGCGGCGCCGCGTTTTTAAAAATTTTGCGGCAAAGCGGGATTGTGGAACAAGCAGCGGACGCGGAAATTTTTGTGATCCGCGAAGCCGTGGGTGTGGCTTCATCCGGCGCCGCGATCTATGTGTCTCCTGGGGAAGATTATCACATCGCTTACACTTTGGATTACGATCATCCGGTTTTGCGGTCGCAATTTTTTAGCACCGGAGTAGACCACCAGCGATTTGAAACTGAAATCGCGCCGGCGCGGACGTTTTGCTTGGAAGAGGAAGCACAGCTTTTACGCGCGCAGGGTTTGGGCCGGGGAGCCGATTTTAACAATACATTAGTGGTGGGCAAAAACGGCGTGAAAAATAATCAGGTCCGTTTTAGCGATGAGTTTGCCCGGCATAAAGTTTTGGACTTGATCGGGGATTTATATCTTTTAGGCGCCGTGATCCGCGGACATGTCTTCGCCGTGAAAAGCGGACATAACCTGAATTATCAGCTGCTTAAGAAAATTTATGACCAGAAAAAAAAATTCGAATCAATAGGGCGGGGAGCGGCGCCGGTTGCCGCGGCCGGCGCGGCAATACCGGTCGAAGCGATTATGCGGGTTATCCCGCACCGGTATCCTTTTTTGCTGGTTGACCGGGTCTTTGAAATCGAACCCGGGAAAAAAGCGGTCGGCATCAAAAATGTCACGATCAATGAGGGTTTTTTTCAGGGGCATTTTCCGGGACGGCCGGTCATGCCGGGCGTGTTGATGATTGAGGCTATGGCCCAGGTCGCCGGTGTCATGATCCTGCGGCAAGGCGCGCATCAGGGCAAAGTAGCTTTTTTTATGACCATTGACAATATCAAATTTCGGCGGGTTGTCGTTCCGGGCGACCAGCTGGTGATGGAAGTCGAATTGATTAAAGACCGCGGCCGGGTCGCCCAGATTCGGGGGGTCGCGAAAGTCGACGGGGATATTGTCGTGGAAGCAGATATGATGTTTACTTTGGCTCCGGCGGTGTCATAAATATGAGGGGCAACAACGCGCCGGCGAGCTCCGATGGAGAAAGGTTTTTTTATGGGAAATATCGCGATTCATCCAACCGCGGTTGTGCATCCTAACGCCAAAATCGCGGCGGGCGTTGCTATTGGCCCGTATACGGTGGTTGAAGAACATGTCATCTTAGAAAAAGATTCAGTCATCGGCAGTCATTGTGTGATTACCGGGCGCACGACCATTGGCCGCAATGCTCGGGTTTTCACCGGCGCGGTGATCGGCAGTATTCCTCAGGATAAAAAATTCAATCCGAAAGACCCAGTGACCTTAGAAATCGGCGCGGATAATGTTATCCGGGAATATGTGACTATCAATCCGGGCACGTTGGAAGGCGGGGGACGGACCGTGATCGGCGACGGAAATTTATTGATGGCCTATTGTCACGTTGCCCACGACTGTCGCATTGGCCATAAATGCATTATGGCGAACGCCGCGACTTTAGGCGGCCACGTGGAATTGGAGAACAATGTCACCATTGGGGGATTTAGCGCGGTGCATCAATACACCCGGTTAGGCCGTTTGTGTATTGTGGGGGGATGTTCCAAGGTGGTGCAGGATGTTCCGCCTTTTTCCATGTGTGACGGTCATCCGGCACGGGTGCACGGTTTAAACAGTGTGGGGCTCAAACGCGCCGGGTTTTCGTCGGAGGCTTTGTTGGAATTGAAACGGGCGTTTAAGACATTATTTCATTCGGGGTTATCCCGCGGCCATGCCTTGGCGCAATTGGCCAAAAGTCAGCCGCTGATCACGGAAGTCAGACAGTTGGTTGATTTTATCCAAGCTTCTAAGCGCGGGGTATGCGGGGGCGAACGGGTTTTGCGGCTCAAGGCGGAAGGCGCCAGTTTTGAGGGTTAAGTTGCAGAAGGGGGACAAATGGCTAGATTAGGTCTGATTGCCGGGAATGGGAAGTTTCCTTTTGCCTTTGCGCAAAAAGCTAAGACGTTGGGGTATAGTGTGGTAGCGGCAGGAGTGAAGGGCGATACCTCGCCATGGCTGCGGTTTTATGTTGAGCAGCTGCGCTTTTTTGACGTCGGGGCTTTGGGGGAAATGTTCGCGTATTTTCAAGCTGCCGGCGTAAACGAAGTTATTATGGCCGGACAGGTAAACCCGAATAATTTATTTGATCCGCGCGTCCGTTTGGACGAGAAATTTCGCGCGGTGTTTGAGGCGATCCGGGACCGCAAGGCGGACACGATTTTTTGCGCCATTGCCGATCAGCTGGCGGCCCGGGGAATGCGGCTTTTGGATTCGACTTTTTTGTTAAAGGATAACCTGGCGGCAGCGGGCGTTTTGACTTTGCGCAAGCCGACCGGCGGGGAAGTCGTTGACGCGCGGTTCGGCCGGGAGATCGCGAAAGCCATGGGACATATTGATGTCGGGCAGACAGTGGTGGTGAAAGAGAAAGCCATTGTGGCCGTGGAAGCGATGGAAGGCACGGACCAGACGATTTTACGCGGCGGCCGTATTGCCCGCCGCGGCGCGGTTGTCGTCAAAATGAGCAAACCAAACCAGGACCACCGGTTTGACGTGCCGGTGGTCGGACCGCGGACGATAAAAACCATGGCGAGGGTTAATGCCGGTTGTCTGGTGGTCGAGGCGGGCAAGACGATCATCCTCGATCAGGACAAAACTATTGCCTTAGCCGCGCGGCAGCATATTTGTATCATCGCTGTGCATTGATGCCATCAGCCAGCCACAAAATCAATTCGGTTATGACCTTTATTTCGCGTAAATTTCCTCCCCAACTGCAATGGAGCCTGGCGATTGTTTTTTTGATTGCGGCGATTCTTCCGGTATTTGTTTACACCATGCATATCCGGCGTCCTTGGTTTGGGATTTTATCTAAGGACAAGCATCAGTGGAGCACGGCCAGCACGATGAAGTTTACGGAATATTGGCTGCGGGAAAGCCCGGCGAAATTGAAGTTTGGTTTGATTGAAAATCCGCGCTCGGTGGAAATGCCGACTTTGCAATCCCGGGTGCCTTATCAGTCGTATCCGCCGGGCACGATCATTGGGGTTTATATTTTTTGCCGGGTTCTGCATCGAGACCCGACCGCCGCCCTGGTAATGAGTTATAATTTGGCCAATCATTTGGCGGTTACTATCGTCTTAGCGCTCACGGTGCTGTTCTTTTTTTATTTTCGCCGGGAAAATATTTTTTTGAGTTTTTTGTTCGCCCTGCTTCCCGCCGCGGTTTATTTGCTTTTGCCCGGGCCGTTGTATTATCATCAGAATGTTTTCTTTTCCGATGCCGCGATCATTTTGCCTTTCGCGTTAATCCTGTTTTTGGAGCTTTGCCGGGATAATTGCCGTTCCCCAAAAGCGCGGATGGTCATTGATGTTCTACTTACGCTGGTGTTCATCGGGGGCATTCTAACCGATTGGTTTATCTTGTGCGTGGCGGGATGTCTATTTGTTAAACGCTGGGTAACCGGGGAAATGCGCGGCGTTTCACTGCGGCAGACCGTGGGCCGGATTTTTTTATTTTGGCTGCCCTTTTTTACCGTGATCGCGGTTTTTATTTTACAGTTATACGTCCTGGGCATTTTGGGTAAAGTTAAAGAGCGGGTTGGAGAACATACCGGATTGTTTAAGGCAAAGGGCGAATTCAATTTTACGATTTTTTTCAAAGAAAAATTTTGGCCGGAGCATATCGTCGATTATTTTGGCCATTATGGCCCGGCGATTATCCAGGGGATGTTCGCTGCGCTGCTTATCCTTTTGGCCGCGCTGTTATTTTGCCGTATGACGCGGCGGCGCGTGCCGGATGCCGTCCGTCAGATCGCGGGCTTGGGGAGCTTGGCGTTGTTTCCCTGTTATCTTTACACCTACGCGCTGAAAGGCCACGCCGCGATTCATGGTTTTACCGCGATGAAATTCGCGATCCCGGTTTGCCTTATGCTGTTTGTGCTGCTGCCGTATCTTTTTTTCTTTGTTCTGCCGTCGGAGCTATGGGGGCGGCGTCCCCATCCGCTGACGCTGTGGGTGTTGTTTTTAATTTGCGCCGCGTTAACGTTTGTCTATCTTAAAAAAGAACATCCTCGTTACGCTAAAATGTTTCCCGCGCCTTTTCCGCTGTTTGAGACGCTTGGCAAATTTTTTCGGGAAAATACCCTTTATCAGGATATGGTCTTTTCTCCTGACGGGATGATCGGGTTTAACCCGCCGCAATATCTGGCTTACACGGGGAAACGGATGTATGAATTTCATAAGATTTGGCATATTTATTATATGACTCGGGAGATTCATGAACCCTTTGATATTGATATTATGATCATTGACCCGGCGAGCGTTGATGCGGAGTTGGCAGTTTTTCTTAAGCAAGCTTATGTGATGCGGCAATTAGGGCCGATGCGGCTTTATAAAATCCACGGTCAATAGCCCGGCGGCGGGGATAATGGATCTGCGTTTTTTTTAAGGAAAAGGTTATGGCACAGCGGTACGGACAACGCGCGCTTTGGCTGGCAGGCGCGTATATTTTTTTTATCAGTTTTTTATTTCTCAACGCGGCGAATCTGCGTTTTAACATGGCGCCCTGCCGGGTTTTTTTGTATCCGACGGACATTCAAGCAGGGGTCGCGGCCCTGCCTTTGCGCGAGCAGACCGAGCGTTTAGAAATGCGGCCGGCGAAAGATCATAAGCCGTTTCGGGATTTTTTTATCCGTCGTTTTAATATCATCATGCCCCCGGAGGAAGCTCTGCGGCTGCAACGGATTGATCTCGACATCGGGGGAAAGGTTTTTACTTTTTCCCGAGAGCAATTTTTAAAAGAATGGACTTGCGTTCACCAGGAGGGAAAAATTTTATTTTTTTCTCCGGAGCAAAAATATTTGCGCCAATCCCGTTTTGCCCTGTACGGAGATCAAATGGTCAATTGGCGGGGAGACAGCCGGATTTGGGCTTGGGGAACGATTTGGTTTTTCTGCCTAGCCGTTATGCTGTTGGCCATTCGGAGTTTTTTTTCCCGGACAAAAGTCGGGAAAAAAATCGCCGCGGTTTTTGCGGCGTTCGGGCCGGGCGATGATCCCGGACTTACATCTCGGGCGTTATCGGCTTATCCCTTATTTTTTAGCGGCGGGTTGGTTTTTTTAGCCGGATGTTTATATTTTTTAGAAATGCGCTTTCCATATTATTTTTGCCAGGATGACAACCTGGTCCAGTTTTTGCCAGTGATGTTGCAGGGCCTGCGCGATTTTTTCCATCAGGGGATTTTTCCCTCTTACGACCCGTTTCAGAATAACGGCATTCCCACGGCATCATTGGGATATTATGGTTTCACCTATCCTTTGACATATCTGGCGTATTTTTGCGCAGCGCAATTTCTGCATAACGAAATTTTATTGATTGATGTTTACGCGATAATTCATCTGATTGCGGGTTATAGCCTGTGTGTCCTATTTTTTCGCCGTTTAAACCTCCGGCCGTTGATCGGGGTTTTAGCCAGCCTGTCTTTTATCCTGTGCGGATATCACTTGATCGGCGGAAGGTCGTGGTATCATATGTTTCCCGTGGCGCTTTGGTTCCCAGCGTTGATGCTTTTGTATCTGCATTTTCGGGAAAAGAGCCTGCATAGGACTTGGCCGGTCGCTGCCGGTTTAGTTGGCGGATTGTTGTTTCACGCCGGTAATTTTCAAATGTGGTTATATTGTATGGGTGTGTTTTATGTGTTGGCTTTCCTGCATATTTGCCGCGTTCCTGGCAGCCGGCTGAAAATTTTTCCGCTGATCGCGGCTCTTTTCTTTACCGGAGCGATTGTTCTGCCTTTTGTCGCGGTTACTGCCCGGGAAATTGCCGGAGTCAGCCGGTTTGGCGGGACCTCAACAGGCATTGAGGAAGGCTTGGCAGCTTTGTTTTTGCCGTATCCTTTGGCGCAGGCAGGCCTGGGTGGGTGGGGCAATGAGCACGTCGAGCGGATGGGGCATGTTTATTATAACGGTTCTTTGTTCAATATGATCTGGGCGGCAACTGTTTTGTGGTTGGGCTGGCTGGCACTGACTGGAACGCGGCGCGCCGCGTTTTGGCAAAATTTTCGCGGGGATGCGGTCTGGTTGATTGCTTCTTTGGTTATTTTTTTGTTCGCCCTAGGGAACGCCGGGGTATTATGGAATTGGCTGGCGATTCTGCCGGTTTTTCAGAAATTCAACTTGGCCTTTAAGTTTTTGCCTTTATTGAATTTTTTTATGATTACCACCGGGGCCTTGGCTTTGAATGCTTGGGTTACCAGATGGCGACGGGGGGAGCTATGGTTATATGTTGTAGCCGCGGTTGGCTTTGTTGGTTTAGGCTATCACGTGGCGCAGTGCCGGACCGCTTTTGCGACCTATGCGGACCAGCCGTTTCGGCCGTTTCCCGCGGAATTGAAAAAATTTTTTTCCACCGAAACTAACCGTTTTCCGCCGCGGGTGTGCACAGTCGGTTTTGAAAGATCTTACTCCAGCGGCTATCTGGATTCTTTGCCGTTGAACATCCCGACGGCGCATAAAATTTTGGCTTTTCACGGATATGAACCTTTAGTCAGCCGTAAAGAAATCACCAAAGAAAATTTCCGGCAATACGGGGTGCGCTATGTGCTGGTGAGCACCCTCGGCCAGACGGATATGAAAGCGCCTTATTTTGAAATGCCCAGATTTCTCGACGTCGAAGGAGAGACGCGTTTTTCGGCGTTTTTGATTTTAAGTTTAAAAGAGCCGATGCCCATGGCTTTTGTCGCGGGATATCCGCGGGTCGCGCTGCCGGTTGAATATAGCGCGGCTGGGGCGCGCATAACAACTCCGGCTGTCAACACGCGGATGGATGTGGTGGTCAATTTGCAGTTCCGCAAATTTTTTCTGGCGTTTTCCGGGAAGCGGGCCTTGAAGGTTCAGCCAGATGATTGGGAACGGGTTTTGGTGAAAGATTGTCCGCCGGGAACAAAAATTGATCTGCTTTATTTGCCGCCTTGGGGAAAATATTTTGGCGGGAGCCTCTTGTGTTTTACGGCGGGATTCGTTATGATTTTAGGATACGGCAGACGGCGCAAGGCGGACCGCGAACCGGATGTTTGAGACCGCGCGCTTTAACGGTTGACGGCGAAATAGAGCTGGTAATCGCAGGGCGGGAGAAAGATATTTTTTCATGAATAGAAAATTAGCTATTTTTATCAGTTTGATTTTGATCGCGTTATTCGGGTTTAAGGATGTGTTGATCCTGGCTTTTTCCCAATGGCCGCATCTGACTCCGGTGGTGGGAACGCCGACTTTAACTTTTGAGGAGGTTTATGGCTACCTGCCGTTCGTGAACGCTTTTGCTTTTCTGCATCCGCTCCCAGCCGCGCCGATGGCGGATCCGCAGTTATCGGCGTTGACGTTTTTTCCGCCGCTGACCACGCTGATCACCGGGATGATTTATCAGTTTGTCTGCGGGGCAAACCCGGACGCTTATCTGCTCGTGATGCACGTCGTTTTTCCTTTGGCCTCGTTTTGGCTGTTGTATTTATTTTTCCTTCGGTATGTTTCGGTTTCTTGGGCGGTGCTCTTGGCCTTTTTTGGCCTGACTTTCTATAATAATTTTTCTTCTTTGGGGTATTACGCGCAGCTGGGGCGCGACTCCGGAGCTTGGTTGTCCTTGGCCAGTTTGACGCCGTTGGAGATAACCCGCAGCCCGTCACCGAGTTTCACCTTTTTTGTTTTTATGCTTTGTTTTTATATCACCACGGCCAATTACAAATTGAGTTTACGGCGTTCGCTGTTTTTTACCGCGCTGTGGGCGTTGAACATTTATATTTATCTATTTAATTTTTTAGCCGGCATATTGTTCTGGTTCTTGTATTTGGTGTTAGCGCAGGTTATCCGAGAAAAACGCTGGGCGACCCGCAAATTGTTCCTCGGTTTGGCGCTGAACGGGGTTTTAGTTTTAATGTTGGTTTTGCCTTATTTGCTCAAATTCAGCGCGGCCAGCAATCTCGACTGGGGGATGATTCGGAATATGGGGATTGACAACCGCAATGACGGTTTGATCGTTAATGATTGGGGTATCGCCTTGTCGTATGTTCTCCCGATATTTTTGTGCGGTCTATTGATCCGGTTTTATTGTCAGGATTATTATGAATTGTTTTATCGTTTCGGCCCGGTTTTTGTTATGATTGGCGTCGAAATTATCATTTTGAACCTCCATATGATACTTGGGAAGTTTTTTCAAACGCAATTGTTTTCCCTGCGGATCGGAAATTTTTTCACCCGCTATCTTTATTATTTGCCGTTTATTTATTTTTTTACCGCGCCGGTGAAATTGCTCTACCATAACCCCAGGAAAAACGCCGTCCTGCGGGTTTTTTATGATTTGATTAACCGTTGGATTATCCAACAACGGCATATTATTGCGGCGGCTGGCATGGCGGCGATCGGCGTAATTATTTTAGCTTCCGGGATCAAATATTATCAGTTTCATGAGTGCGCTACGGCGCGCCGCATGGAGCTTTTGGAACAGCGGGTCTTGACTGCCGTAAGTCGGTTTACCCCGCGCCGGGGAGTGATTGTTTTTGAGGATTTGGCGGCGAATTTGTATCTTCCGGTACGGACTTCGTTTTCCACGCTGCTGGTGAGTTCGTTTAGCAATCATGTACCGCGGGAAGAAATTATTGATCGTTTGTTGTTGTACGCGAAGATTTTTTCCTGGGATCAAAAACGTCTTTTGGATTTTATGCTTCCTGCCCCTTGGCTCAAGGTGATGTACGAACGAAATGATTTTGTTTTCAGCGACAGCACTTTGGAAAAAGGGTTTGGTTATTGGTTGGTTTGGCACCGGAATAAATTGAGCGACGTGAAACTTCGGGAATACGCGGCGTTTTTGTCAGAACGCTATCTGAAAATTGATACTGCCGCTTTAAAACAAAAGTTTCAGGTGGTGGACGTGGTTTACGATCAGGGAAGCCCGGCGGCGGAGTGCAAACGTTAGACGGCGGCGGTTCTGCCGGCGGAGTGCAAGGGGAGGTTTATGCTAGCGGCAGTGGTCACCGGTTTGCAAACAATGGTCATGCAAGAGGTTCCGGTCCCGGAAATCGACGCCGAATCGATTTTATTAAAGGTCGAGGCGTGTTCGATTTGCGGTTCGGATATTCGGATCTTGGCGAGCGGCAATCCGCGGGTGCGCTATCCGGCCGTGATCGGTCATGAAATGGCAGGCTCGATCGCCGCGGTCGGAAAACAAGTCCGCGGTTTTGCCATCGGGGACCGCATCGCTATCGGCGCGGATGTGCCTTGCGGGGTTTGCGATTGGTGCCGCAACGATCAAGGGAATTGCTGTGATACCAATTACGCAATGGGTTATCAATTCGCCGGCGGATTCGCGGAATATTGTTTGTTAAATCCCGTGGTGGTCAAGTACGGGCCGATTGCGCCGGTCCCGGCTTCGGTGACCGCAGAAGAAGCGGCTTTGGCCGAGCCTTTGGCTTGTTGTTTAAACGGATATGAGCGCGTGTTTTTTTCTCCGGGAAAAAGCGTGCTCATTATTGGGGCGGGGCCGGTAGGTTTGATGCTGCTGCAATTGGCCCGGAGTTTTAAGGCGTCGGTGAGGGCGGTTGCCGACGTGGAACCGTTTCGTCTAGCTTACGCCAAAAAATTTTCTCCGGATTTCATTTTCGATTCTCGGACAACAGACCTCATCGCGGCGGGACAAGCCGCCACGAACGGCAAAGGATTCGATGTGATCTTTACCGCTTGCGCGGTGCCGGAAGTTCAGGAACAGGCCCTGCGTTTGGTCGCGAAACGGGGATGCGTTAATCTGTTCGGCGGTTTGGCGAAAAACAGCCGGCCGATCGCGGTAATTTCCAATGATATTCATTATCGCGAGGCATATGTCACGGGTTCGCACGGGTCTTTGCCCCGGCAGCACAAACAAGCGCTGGATTTGATTGCTCGGCGGGAAATCGATGTGGCGTCATTGATAACTCACCGTTTTCCTTTAGCGGATATTCAGGAGGCGTTTCAAACGGCGCAGCAGAAGACTAGTATGAAGGTGGTAATAAGTGACATGAAACAATAAAGGTATATATGGTCTCGAGTATCGGAAGTTTGCTATTGGCGGTCAAAATGGAAATCGCGATAGTTTAAAGGCCTCCCTGTCAGGCAGACGCGCGGGTTTGCCATTGATATGCCTTTTAAGTGGAATGATGTTATGAGGATGATAAATGGCAGATAATAAAATTTTTATAACTGCTTCGATCATGTGCGCTAATTGGATGCATTTGGAAGCAGATTTGCGTGCGCTGGAAGCTGGCGGGGTGGATTATCTGCATTATGATGTCATGGACGGGTTTTTCTGTCCGGATTATTGTTTGGGCACCCAGATTATCAATGAGATCCGGGCTAACACTTCTTTGGCCGCGGATTATCATTTGATGATTGAAGAGCCGGCCCGGATTTTAGATAATTTTCAAGCCAATGACGGCGACCGTCTCTCCATTCATTATGAGGCTTGCCGCAATTTGCACCGCGATCTGGTCCGGCTGCGGCAAAAGGGATTTAAGCCGGGAGTGATCCTTAATCCGGCGACGCCGCTTAACGCGATTGAATATGTGATCGAAGAAGTCGATACCGTGACCATTATGACGGTTAATCCCGGATTCAAAGGCCAGAAATTGGTGCCGCAGATGATTAAAAAAATTGAAAAATTGGACGAATGGCGGCGGAAAGATCAATTAAATTTTCAGATCTGCGTAGACGGCAATGTAAATCAGGACAGTATCCCGGCGATGGTGGAAGCGGGTGGAGATATTCTGGTCGGCGGGTCTTCCGGGCTTTTCCTTAAAAACCGGCCGTTGGCCGAATCTTTAGCGGGGATAAAGAACTTGGTGGCGGCTGGGCTTAAACTGCGGGAAGCGAGGGTGGGAGGATGAATGTCCGTTTGGGGATCAATACCGGTTTTGCTGTGAATCGTTACCCGGCGCCGCGGCAATGGGTGCCATTGATCGGGAAAACTTTAGGTTTGAAAATCGTCCAATTGACCGCGGATCTTTTGAACCCATCCTGGCCGGAAGACATTATCGAAGGCCAGGTTAGGGAAATTCAAAGTTTGAGCGAGCAATATGGCGTCAAGGTGCGGCAAACTTTTACCGGAGCGTTTACTCGGCTTAACCATTTGGCTTATCCGGACGCCGCGCTGCGGGAATATTGGGTGAAATGGTTTTGCCGGTTCGCGGATATTTCCGCAGCCTTGGGCGCCGAAAGTATGGGGAGCCATTTCGGCAT
Source organism: Candidatus Omnitrophota bacterium (assembly GCA_015233495.1). Lineage (GTDB taxonomy): Bacteria > Omnitrophota > Gorgyraeia > Zapsychrales > Zapsychraceae > JADFXQ01. The sequence continues at coordinate 26,824 of JADFXQ010000017.1, forward strand.
TTTAACAACGGAAGATTATGACGACCCCAGGAAACGGCAGGAACGTTTTGAACAGAACGTCGACGGCTGGCGGAGGATATCCGAGCACGCGCAGGGTTGCGGGCTTCAGTATTTGACTTGGGAGCCGATGTCGATCGGCCGGGAGATGGGAGAGACGATTCCAGAAACCCAACGCATTCACGCGCGGGTCAACGCGGTAACGGCGATCCCGATGAAATTATGTTTGGACGTTGATCATGGCGATGTTGCCTCCCCGGATCCGGATGATACGGATCCTTTGGCTTGGATTCGGAATTTTGGAGCCGAAGCGCCGATTATTCATATTAAGCAGACTTCGCGTAACAAAGGCGGGCATTGGCCGTTCACGCCGGAGCACAATCAGAACGGGCGGATCACGCCGGGCGTGCTGATTCAGGCGCTGGAAGAAAGCGGCGCTCAGGATGTTACGCTGCTTTTGGAGTTGAGTTTCCGCGAACGCCAGCCTTTTGACAGCCGGGTGGTGGACGATATCCGGGCTTCGATTGATTTTTGGCGGCCGTATGTAGTTATTTAATTAAGGGCGTTGCATGCATTTTAAATGGGTTAGCGAGGAAAAAAAGGGTTATTTTGTATGAGAATTATTATTCCCATGGCGGGGCATTCCCGTCGATTTCAGAAAGCTGGCTATGCTCTGCCGAAACCGTTTATTCCGATTGACGGCGTGCCGATGATTCAGCGGGTCTGCCGGATGTTTTCGCCTACGGATGAATTTATTTTTATCTGCCAGCAAGCGCATGCCGCGCGTCCTGACTTCGCTAAAATATTAAACGACGCGGCCCAGCATACCCGGATCATTCCCATCGTGCCGCATGAGTTTGGCCCGGTGTACAGCGCGCTGAAGGCGGCGTCCTATATCGAAGACCGCGCCGCGCCGTTGATTTTAACTTATTGTGATTTTACTTTGCTTTGGAATTATCCGCGGTTTTTGCGGCAGGCCGCGCAGTATGAGGGCGCGATCCCGGTGTTCCGGGGATTTCATCCCGCTTCGTTTGGCGACACTTATTATGCGTATGTCCGGGCGAATGAAGCCGGAGAAATGTTGGAATTGCGGGAAAAACAATCCTTCACGGAAAATCGTGCGGAGGAATACGCTTCTACCGGAGTTTATTATTTTGAGAGCTGGAATCTTTTTGAAAAATACGGCGAGGAATTACTGCGGCTTAAATTTGCGGCGGGCGCGGAATATTACGCCAGTCTGATTTATAATTTATTGGTCCGCGACGGGCATAAAGTCTCGGTGTATGAAGCGGAAAAATTTATCTGCTGGGGCACGCCGGAAGACTTGGCGGAGTACCGGTTTTGGTCCGAGTATTTTGGCATTTGTCATTTTAATCAAATATGACCAATTTGATCCCTATGGCCGGCTTGGGGAACCGGTTTTTTCAGGATAAATACCGGGTGCCCAAACCGTTTATTCCGGTTTTGGGCGAACCGATGTTTTTAGCGGCGGCGCGTTCTTTTCCGTCGGCGGATCGGTATATCTTTATTTGCCGGCAAGAACACGTGGCGCGCTATAAAATCGCGGAGACTTTGCGCCGTTTTTCCCGGCCTGCGGAAATTGTCACGGTGGATGCTCCGACCCAAGGACAGGCCTGCACATGTCTTTTGGCGCAAGATAAATGGGATCCGGCGGATGGATTGTTTATCGCGTCCTGCGACTATCAGATGATTTATGATGAAACCAAATATCAGAATTTATGGAATGATCCTTCGGTGGATGTAATTATTTGGACTTTTAAAATAGGCAGTATCAAAAAAGCTGACCCCCAGGCGTTCGCTTATTGCCGGGTTGAAAACGGACGGGTTACCGAGATTGTCGAAAAACGCGTGATCAGCGCCACTCCGGAAAACGACCCGGCCGTGGTCGGCTCTTTTACTTACCGCCGCGCGGAATTGTTTACCCGCGGAGCTAAGGACATGATCGCGAAAAATATCCGGGTTAATAATGAATTTTATGTCGGCACCAGCATCAATCAATTGATCGCCGCGGGTTGCCGCGTGGTGACTTTTGAAATTGAAAATTTTATTTCTTTTGGCACGCCGTTTGAGCTGATGTCTTTTCATTATTGGCAGGATTATTTTGATCAGTTAGAGGACCATCCATACCATATGCAACGCCCTTACCCAGCGAGCGCCGGACGATGAACAAACCCGAACTTTCGATTATTTTGCCTTGCTATAATGAAAGCCGCAATTTGCCTCTGATTGTCGAGCGGATGAAGCAGTTTTGGCCCCAATACCGTTTTGAATTGGTGTTGGTCAATAATGGATCCACGGATGATACCGCTGCCGTATTAGAGAGGTTGAAGAATAAGTATCCCGATTTTTTGTTTCCGGTAACCATAGAACTGAACCTTGGTTATGGACATGGAATTCATACCGGGCTGAAAGCCAGCCGCGCCGATGTGGTTGCCTATACGCACGCGGATATTCAAACTCCGCCGGAAGATGTGTTTCGCGCTTATCAGATGTATAAAAAACATCCGGCGCCAGGCGCGGATAAAAATATCTTGGTTAAAGGGCTGCGCTTGAACCGCCGGGAGGAGGAACAATTTTTAACCCGCTGGTTTTCCAAAATCGTCCGTTTAGTTTTAGGATATCCTTTAGACGACATCAACGGCCAGCCGAAATTGTTTTCGCGGGTATTATTGAGCGAGTTGCGCAATCCGCCCCGGGATTTTTCTTATGATTTATATGTGATGTACATGGCTCGCCTTCGGCAATTCGCGTTAGTAGTGTTTTCCGTGGATTTTGGTGAAAGAGCGCACGGTAAATCGCATTGGGCGACGAGCGTGTCGCGAAAATATCAGACCATACTGAAATATTTAGCGAATATTTTTAAAATGGGGTGGGAGCATCGGTCAGACGGCCGCAATTTGTTCGGACAGGTTCTGCGGTTTTTGGCTACCGGGGTTGTGACTAATGTCGTGAATTATGGATTGTTTTGGACGCTGTTGCGGTTGTTGAATGTTGATTATCGGGTGAGTTCGGCTTGTGGATTTTTCGCCGGGTTTGTGGCGGGATTTTTTATCAATCGGGCCTGGACGTTTAAGGCCGCCGGCGGGAGATCCGCGGCGCAATGGATAAAATTTTCGATATTGAACGCGGTTTCTTTCGGCGCTAATCTTACTACGATTTGGATTTTTACGGCCGGGTTGCATTGGCGGCCGGAATTTTCGCAGATCATGGCGATCGGCGGGAGCATGGTGATTAATTTTGTCGGGTCAAAGTTGTGGGTTTTTCGAAGGTATAGCGCGTAAGTTTTTAACTTTGTATTTAGAAACGCTCGTAGCTTGACGGTTTGCCGTATCCATTTCCTGACGCACTGAGCTTCATCCCAGCCGTCTTGCTGCGCAAGCCGTCTGGGACCGCTGTTTTTCAAGCGGCTCGCCGGTCGCGCCAAACTCGCACCGCGTCATCGCTAAAGCGATGCCGCGGCACTCAAACAAAGGCGCGAGTGGAAATTTTTCCGGCGATCCGTTTGAAAAACAGCTTTTGCTCAAAGCGGCAGGAAACGGATACGGCAAACCTGCAACTCGCTGAAATAATATAGTCAGCCTTTGGGCGCGCGTTTTTTTATTGGCAGGTTAAGAAGATTGGGGGAGAAATTGAAGGCATTAGTGCTGGAAGAAAATGGGGTTTTGCGATATCGGGACGTCGCAGATCCGGTGATCGGCCGCGATGAGTGTCTGGTGAGAATCAAGGCCGCGGGGATTTGCAGTTCGGATATTCACCGGGCTTTTGAGAGTGGCGCTTATCATTATCCTTTGATTATGGGGCATGAGTTGTCCGGCGTGGTGGAGACGGTTGGGCCGGATGTCCGGCAATTTAAATCCGGGGACCGGGTTGCCGTGTTTCCGTTATTGCCTTGTTTTGAATGCGAATTTTGCCGCCGGGAATTTTACGCGCAATGTATGAAATATGATTATTACGGCTCCCGGCGGGACGGTGGGTTCGCGGATTTTTTAGCAGTGCCGGAATGGAATTTATTTCCGGTGCCGGATGAAGTCGATCTGGCAGCCGCAGCTCTGCTGGAGCCGTTTTCCGTCGGGGTGCACGCGGCCCGAAAAATCACGGTTCAAGCCGGTCAAACTGTCGCGGTGCTGGGCGCCGGGATTATTGGTTTGATGGTCAGCCGTTTTTTGGCTGCCACGGTCCAGCCGGACCAGATTTTTGTCCTGGACCGCAACGTTTTAAAATTGCGAATCGCCGCGGATTTCGGCTGTCAGACCGTGCTGATTCTGCCGGGTTTGGATTGGAAAAAAGAATTTATTAAACAGACCGGCGGCGTTGATCACGTCATAGAAACCTGCGGCGCCGCGGAAGTTTACCGGGCGACTGTGGATTTGGCAAAGCATCACGGCAATGTGGTGTGGGCGGGAAATATCGACGGAGATTTGCATTGGGGGCGGCAAACAGTCAGTTCCGTAATCCGGAAAGAATTGAAAATTTACGGTTGCTGGAACGCGTGGTACACGCATAAAAATGACGATGATTGGCACGCGGCTTTGGAATTTATCCGGCAGTACTCGGGATGTCAAGATTGGATCACCCAGAAATATCCCCTGGCGCAGGGTGTTGAAGTTTTGCAAAAATTAAGAAACTATAAGTTGCCGCAACAACGGCTTCCCGGTGAAACCATAATCAAAACTATTTTCGTTGAGGAAAAGGAAACAGGATGTTGATCCCTGCGACGAGTTGGAATTTGAAAAAATGGGACCTGGCGGTAGGGGCGCTGGTTTTTCTTTTATTTTTCGCGATTTATACCCAGTGGACTCTGAAAGCGAATTGGGATCTGACCGGGTCGCATATTGTGCTCACTGGAGATGAAAATGTTATTATTGGGAATATTCGGAGCATGTTGGCGGTTCATACTCTCCAAGATAAAATATACGCTCTGTTTGATCGGGATCCTGTTTACGGGATGTTGTGCACTTACACGGCTTATTGGGTCGGTGTCCCGGCAGCGCAACGCTGGGGGGAACCCGGGATGATTTTCACGATCCGCATGGCAAAATATTTTGTGCTGGTGACCGCTTTATTTTTATTATGCCGGCTCACCATAGGTTCGTGGATGATCGGCGCTTTATTATTTGGCGCGCTTTTGTCCATGCCGTCAACCGCTTATTATGCTTTTATGCCGAAACCGGATCAGGAACAATTATTGCTGATCGTTATTTTCTTTTTTTTCACCCGGCGCTGTCAATATAGATTGGGATGGCATTGGGTTTTTTTAGGCCTGGCGTTTGGGACCAAAGCCTCGGCCGCTTCGTTGATCCCATATTGCGGGCTAATTGCGCTGTGGACGATGCGCCGTGATTTGCTGAAAATTCGGTTTTATCGGGACGCGGTGATCGCCGGGGTGGTATTAATCGGCGGGTTTTTTGTCGCCCAATGGACGCTTCTGGATTGTTTTATTCGGGGGCATTGGAATCAGCTCGGGAAATATCTATGGTTTATTGCGATCCAAAGCGTTCCGAAGTTGACCGGGTTTCACCATACTTTTATGCATTTTATGGGCCGAATTCTCTGGGACAAAAATTTGATCGGCGCGCCGTCGTTTTTTCGGGTAATTTTTATTTTATTAGCGGTGGCGGTAGTTTGCAAATTGCTAATTACGCTGCGCTGGGGAAAAATGAGCGATGCCGAAATCTCCCAGGCGCATTTTCGGATTTTTATTTTTGGCGCCGGTTTGATCCTGCTGGCGCCAATCGCTTTTTTGACTGCGGATTTTTCTTTTTTTCATCTGCATGGCGGGATGTGTTTTTTGCTTGCGGGGTTAATTTCTTTTATTGAACAAGATTTCCGGCGGCGGCAGGGGAATTTAAAAACTTTTTGGAAAGCCCCGGAATTTTATTTGCTGGTTTGGATTGGCATCATTGCGGTATTTGCGGTTTTACGAGCGGACGCGTATTTGAACCGGCAGGCCAAGCGTACTCAGGATGAACACTATTTTTTGCTGGTGAAACAGAGTCATACGTATCAGAACATCTTGCAAACGCTGGCTTTGGCTTCCGGTCAAAAATTACGCGTCATTCATAATGGAAATTTTGAAATTGATCCGACCCCCTGGTACAGTACGGATCGGGAATTCAGCCCTTGTCTGGGTTGGCTCAAAGGGGTGGAGGTAGTCATCACTTATCCGCATTTGCTTCCGGAACCGGGCACGCCTGCCGATGCCCTTTATCAGAAATATGTCGGTACCTGGGCGGATTTTCAGCAAGGGAAGCAATGTCTTTACATCTTTTATGATCAACACCCGGGATTAAGAAGTTCGACCGCGTTCGAGAGTCTGGTTATGCTGATTCGGGCGGATATCCTGGCTAAGACCTGGCACGCGTTAGGCGGAAAATTATTTTAAACCCGCTGACAAGGCAGCGTTCATTATGATTGCGATTGCGCACCGGATAAACACCCAAGCCGAATTAGCGCAAGTCCCGCCGACTTGCGGAGTAGAAGTTGATCTGCGCGACCATGGCGAGCGGATCATTTTGCAGCATGATCCGTTTAAAGACGGCGAGGATTTTGAAGAATATTTGCGGCATTACCGGCACGCTTTTCTGATTTTAAACATCAAAAGCGAGCGGATCGAGGCAAAAGCGCTGGAACTGGTCCGGCGATATGACGTAAAAGATTATTTTTTCTTAGACAGTTCTTTCCCGATGATTTATCAAATGTCCTCTGCCGGGCAGCGGCACATTGCTTTGCGTTTTTCCGAATATGAAGGCTTGGACACTTTGGAAAAAATGCGCGGCCGGGTTGATTGGGCCTGGATCGATTGTTTCAACCGTTTGCCGCTGGGAAAAGCAGAATTTCAACGCTTAAAGGAATGGGGATACAAAATTTGCCTGGTTTCCCCCGATCTCGTCGGCCGCCCGCAAGATATCCCGCCTTATCGCCAAGCCATAGACCAACAGATGCTGGTGTTTGACGCGATTTGCGTTAAAACACATAACATCGTTGCTTGGCAATCATAAAGAAAACGCTTTCCGGAAACCCGCCTAACGGCCTTGTCTTACCCCGCATACAATATATACTTATATTAAAGGTCTTAATTTTTAAAGGGGCGGTTTGGGGGCCGCTTTTTGGTGTTTATGATCAGGAAAAATAAAATTTTAGGATTGGTTTTGTCCTGCGGTCTGATTTTTCAGCAGTCCGGGTTTGCTCAGATGGCCGGGGCTTTGGATTTGCCGGGGTCAATCGCGGCGTTTCGCGCGACGCTGATTCAGGAAAATTTTCGGCCTTTGCATTTGCGATCCATGGAATATAACGGCGTTGACAATCATTTTCGGTTGCTCATCGACAAAGGCGATTTGAAAAATCCGTTGACTTCCGACGTGGAAAATACAACGAAAACGCTGCTCAATTATTTTTTTGTCGGTCTGACCCTGCCCAATAAATCCTTTTGGGTGAATTTAAAACCTGACGCGCCGGACCGCATCATCGACCCGTATCTGGCGCAGACCGACGTCGGGAAAATTGTCCTCGAATCCGATCTGCAACTGAAAAAAGACACCGCCAAATTTACCTCGCCGGATATGCCGGAAGGCAAGGAATATTGGAGCAAGCTGTACAAAAAAGCCGGGCAATTGTTTGGCGACCAGGATATCGCGATTCCGACCATGACTCGGCCGTGGATTGTGCCGGGGGAAATCATTCTTCGAGAAACTCAATCCCCTGCCAATGCTTACATTTATAAAGCCACGCTCAAGGTTATGCTGGAGCAGGATTATCTTAAAGATTCCAACACCTACAATTTTATCGATCCGCGGCTTAAACAATTGAACGAATACGCGTCCCAGCTCCTGCGCGAATTGGTCATCCCCAAACTCACCAAAGCAGTCAACACGGCGCCGCGATACGCGGCTTTGCGGCAAGTCTATTATTCCCTGATTCTCGCCCAGTGGTTTAAATCCCGGTACGCCGGGCAAGCGGGGTTATATTCTTCCCGGATCGATTTGCGCGACTTAAACGGCCTCCTATCGCCGAACCCCTGGTCGCCGCAGACGTATTTTGAGCAGTATAAAAAATCATTTCAAAATGGGGAATACAACTTAGACCAGACCGTTGGCGAGGGAGAAGACCTGACCGTGCGCAATTACCTGAGCGGCGGGTGTGTTTTCGCAATTGCTTTTCCGCTGCCCAGCGCGAGCCCGGTCACGCGGGGCGCGGTGACTGTCTTGCCGGGCGCTGCCGCGGCTTTCCCGGCGAGCGGCAATAATATTTCCGTTTCGTTCGCGGATGGAGCGGTAAAAATATTGACCGTGGATTCGGTCGTCACTGATCAGCTCGCTCCGGTTGCTTTTGCGTTAGCGGCGCGGAATAGCCGTCCTTCGGATAAGCGGGATACGTTGGCTCAGGGTTCGAGTCCGTTAACTGAGCCAGCTATTATTCAAGGAGAAACAATACCAGTCGTTTCCATTCTTTACCCCGCGTACGTTCGGCATGATTTGGCGGTAAAAAGTTTGGTGAATCCGCAGGACCGGAATCTGGTTGGCGTCTACGGCGGATCCGGAGCGGACGTGACCAATTATCTTTTATCTACCAACGCGAGGGAAAGTTATTTTGTTTATTACGCGGAGTTCGGGGATGTTTCCCCTGCGGAGCTGCAAAAGGTCACGCAAAAATTCGCGGTGTCATGGGAGTTTTCGCAACAATACCAGCAATGGAAATCAGTCAAGGGATTTGGGAATACCGGCGCGGTTTTTCCGGAAACTTTTGTGCAGGCCTTGGCTATGGAACTTGATGCTTTGAGGGAACGGTCAATAGATCCTTACCCCCTTGATTCATAAGAACATGCTTCATGCGAAGCAATTTATCGAGATCAACAGGTGGTACCAAGAGCAGTTGTTGATTTAAGTCAGGTTTCTTTTCAAGAGCGAGTTGCAATGGGGTTTTGTGTTCTTTGTAAGAGTTTGGTCTTTTAAGATTAAAGAAGAGTTGGTACGCCGTTGCTTTTGCAAAGAAGTCATCGCGGTTTTCAAAATGTTCGATTTCCAGGAATTCAGCTTCGATCAGATTATGAATCGTCTCAACATCAGATTGCATCCTGTGAGCGCCCGGAAAGATTGTGTTATGGATTTGTCCGGGAATCGACTCGATGCGACGGGTATAGGCGGAAGATTTTTTAGCGTTCCAAGAACCTATATATTCGCTTCCATTGTCCGTCTGGCGGATAATGACAGG
>JADFXQ010000018.1 GCA_015233495.1 Candidatus Omnitrophota bacterium
CGATAGTCACACTCGTTGGTCACTATGGCATTGCTTGGCTTGTAGGGCAAAAAGTGCTCGCGTCGGGATAGCGACGGATTTTTTTGAAAAAAAGGCCGCTTCTTTGGCCCTACATTGAGCGATCTCGAAGCTGGTCGACCTGTATGACCCCGGCAAAATGCTTCATATCGAGCCCGGAGCTCCTCAAAGATATCTGCTTTGATGATTAAAATTTTTTTCGCCCCCCCAGGGAATAGGGGGTAAGGATCTATGGTATCATTCCCACGTCGAGAAAATAATTTTCTTGACAAGCCGGGGAATAGGGATTATAGTTTATTTGTCACTTGGAGAGGGGAAAATGATTTTACCTCTCGTAGGGTAAGGAAGCCCGACAATGCATCGCAGCATGGTTGTCGGGCTTTTTTTATGCGCGCTTACGGCGCGCTCACATAAACAGGCGAAGACCGTCTTTGGGGCAAAGCTGTCCTCTTTTACCGGAAATGGATCCGGGGAAAGAGGATTTTTTATTTATGTGGCATATTAACCGATTAAAGAAAGGATAAGAAAATGAACACGATCAATTCGGGAGACACCGGCTGGGTGTTGATCTCATCGGCTTTGGTGATGCTGATGACTCCAGCCCTGGCATTGTTTTACGGCGGCTTGGTCCGGCGGAAAAATTATTTAAGTGTTTTGATGCAGTGTTTTATCACCTTGTGCGTGGTCAGTCTGCTTTGGGTGTTTTGCGGGTATAGTTTATCTTTCGCGCCGGGTAATGGTTTTATCGGCGGTTTGCAGTGGGCGGGCTTGAAAGGAGTTGGAGCGGAGCCGTACGCGGATTACGCGGGCACGATTCCTCATTCGACGTTCATGATTTTTCAGTGTATGTTTGCGGTAATTACGCCGGCTTTGATTATCGGCGCGTTCGCGGAACGGATGAAATTTTCGGCGTTTTTACTGTTCACGGTTTTATGGGCGTTTGCCGTATATTTTCCGGTCGCGCATTGGGTTTGGGGCGTGGGCGGTTGGTTACGCAATATGGGCACGCTGGATTTCGCGGGCGGCACGGTTGTGCATATCAATGCCGGGATCGGGGCTTTGGCAACCGCCCTTATTATAGGAAAGCGCCGCGGTCTGGAGCGCGGGCCTTTGCCGCCGCATAATTTGCCGTTTACGGTGTTAGGCGCCGGATTGTTGTGGTTCGGCTGGTTTGGGTTTAACGCGGGCAGCGCTTTGGCTGCCAATGGTTTAGCTTCCAACGCTTTTGTTGTGACTAACACCGCGGCAGCAGCGGCGGGTTTGATGTGGGCGGTGTTGGAGTGGTTCGCGAACGGCAAGCCGACGATTTTAGGAACGGTGACTGGAGCGGTTGCCGGTTTGGTAGCGATCACGCCGGCCGCGGGGTTTGTGGACGCGATGGGCGCGATCTGGATCGGTCTTCTCGTCAGCGTATTTTGTTTTATCGCGGTGAGCGTGATCAAGCCGAAATTCGGGTATGATGATTCTTTGGACGCGTTTGGCGTGCACGGGATCGGCGGGTTTTGGGGCGCGATCGCGACCGGGATTTTCGCGACCAAGGCAGTGAACGCGGCGGGCGCGGATGGGTTGTTGATGGGAAATCCGGCGCAGTTTGTGATTCAGTTGAAGGCCGCGTTGATCACGACAGTGTATTCGTTTGTGGTGACGTATGTGATTTATAAGGTCGTTGATTTATTGGTTGGCGTGCGGGTCGTCGCGAAAGACGAGTCCATCGGCCTGGATTTGACCCAGCATCATGAGGGCGCGTATACGGTGTTGGAATAAGCGCTGAGCGTTCGGTGATGTTGTTTCGCGTTTCGATAAGGGCGCGCGGGGCTGGCGCGGATGTGGTTCCAGCTCAAACAGCTCTCGGCCTTTTTTCTGAACAATCATGGTGGGAAAGGCCTCGCGAACTTGCTGGAACCACATCCGCGCCAGCCTTTGGGCGCGCGGTTTATGTATCGATGCATTTAACAATTCTTACAAAAGGATGAAATTATGAAACTGATTTTCGCGATTATTCAACCGGATCGGCTGGAGGAAGTGAAGCAGGCATTGTATGAAGTGGATGTGAATTTGATTACGGTTGTTCCGGTGTTGGGGCACGGCCGGCAGATGGGCGTTACGGAAATTTACCGCGGCGGGAAAGAGACGGGAAATCTATTGCGAAAAGTTGAATTGCAGATTGCCGTAAATGATTCCTTTGTCGATCCGACAATCAAGGCGATTATTAAAGGGGCGCGCACCGGGAATATCGGTGACGGAAAAATTTTTGTTATGGATTTGCCGCGTTGTATCCGCATCCGCACCGGGGATGAGGGCGCGGAAGCGATCGGGTGATTTAAAGACACAAGGACAAAAGACACAAGACACAAGTATTCTGCCTGGAAATCATGACTGAAAAATTATACTCAGGCAAATACGACAAAATATTTCAAATGCCTAAACCAACTGACTGGTGTCTTGTGTCTTTCTTGTGCTTGTAAAATTCTTGACAACTATACCCAAGAAAGATATACTCAAAAAAATTTAGAAGGGCGATGAAGTCCTCCTTTAAAATATTGACATTTTGAGGGAGGACTTTTTCTTTTTTGGGACAATTGATGAATTAAAAAGGAGAAAAGACATGGCAGACGCAGTGGAAAAAAAGGAAATGAACGAAATTCCCGAATTATTCGGGTCTAATGTTTTTAGTTTGAAAGTGATGCGGAACTATTTGTCGGAGAAGGCTTATAATTCGATTAGCAATACGATCAAAAACGGCGGCACGATTGATCCGACGATTGCGGATGAAGTCGCGGACGCGATGAAGACCTGGGCGATTGCGAAAGGCGCTACGCATTTTACGCATTGGTTTCAGCCGTTGACCGGTTTGACCGCGGAAAAGCATGACGCGTTTGTGACCCCGGAAGGCGTGGAGGGCAACGCGGTGATGAAATTTTCTGGCAAGGAATTGATTCAGGGTGAACCGGACGCATCGAGTTTTCCGTCGGGCGGCCTGCGTCCCACGTTTGAAGCGCGCGGCTATACTGGTTGGGATCCCACCAGTCCGGCCTTTATCAAAGAAGGGCCGAAAAGCGCGACACTGTGTATTCCGACGTATTTTATCGGATATAACGGCGAGGCCTTGGATAAGAAGACGCCGCTCTTGCGGTCGATGAAAGCCCTGAACAAACAGGTCGCTCGTTTAGCCGATATTTTCGGGATCAAGGCCAAGGCGTTGTCCTATGCGACCCTCGGCGGAGAACAGGAATATTTCCTGATTGATCGGGATTTTTATATGCAACGGATCGACTTGATCCAGACCGGACGCACTTTGTTCGGAAAAGAGCCGGCCAAGCATCAACAAATGGCGGATCATTATTTCGGCGCCATTCGCACGCGGATCATGGGGTTTATGGAAGACCTGGACCGGGAGATGTGGAAACTCGGAGCGCCGGTGCGCACGCGGCATAATGAAGTTGCCCCGTCGCAGTTTGAGGTAGCGCCGTTGTTTGAAAGTCTGAATATCGCGGTGGATCACAATATGTTGACTATGGAAGCCATGCAAAAGGTCGCGGAGAAACACGGCCTGGCGTGTTTATTGCACGAGAAGCCGTTTGCCGGCGTGAATGGTTCAGGCAAACATAACAATTGGTCCATCTGCGGTCCGGACGGCAAGAATTGGCTTTCCCCGGGAGATAACCCGCATGAAAATGCGAAGTTTCTCGTCATGTTGGCCGCGGTGATCAAGGCGGTGGATACGCACGCCGACATTTTACGCGCGGCGGTGGCATCAGCGCAGAATGATCATCGTCTGGGCTCGCATGAAGCGCCGCCGGCGATCATCTCGATTTTCTTGGGCGACCAGTTGACGGATATCATTGAGCAGGTGGAAAAGGGCGGCGCCAAGACTTCGAAAAAAGGCGGAGTCTTGGAAATCGGCGTGGATGCTTTGCCGAAACTCCCGCGCGACGCCACGGACCGTAACCGGACTTCGCCGTTCGCGTTTACGGGCGCGAAATTCGAATTCCGCGCCGTGGGGTCCAGCATGAGTTTGGGCGGCCCGAATATCGTGTTGAATACGATCGTCGCCGAATCGCTCGACGAGATTTGCTCCCGCTTGGAAGCGGACCGCGCCGTGAAAAAGGATTTCAACGAGTCGGTGCAAAAAATTTTGCAAGATATTGTTAAGAAACACAAGCGCGTGATTTTTAACGGCGATAATTATACCGAAGACTGGGTCAAGGAAGCCAAAAAACGCGGCTTGCCGAATATGACTTCGACGCCCGAGGCCTTGGAAGCTTTAAATACCAAGAAGGCCGCTGACCTGTTTGAAAAATACGGCGTGTTGACCCGCAAGGAATTGAAGTCGCGGTATGATGTTTATAAAGACACTTATAAGACCGTAATAAATTATGAAGCGGCGTTGTGCGCCGATATGGCCAAGACGTTGATTTTGCCGACGGCGCTTGAATATCAAGCGGAATTGGCGGAAACGATTAAGGCTGTGGAAGGCGTGAACAAGACAAAATCCAAGGCCGCGCGTCTGTTGCTCAAACAGATCAGCGATTTGAGCGAGACGGCGTTTGCCGATGTCGCGAAATTGGAAGCGGCGCTGGCTAAAAGCGATACGGCGAAATGCAAAGCCGGCATGGAGACGGTGCGCGAGTCGATTGACGCGCTGGAAGGGCTGGTTCCTTCGGAAATTTGGCCTTTGCCGTCCTACGCCGAAATGCTTTTTATGCTTTAAGGTTAACCGCGAAGCGTTCGATAGTGTGGGCGCGCGGTTTTTGTATCGACGAATAAAAGCAACAGAGATAAAAATGATTGGTGTCAGGTCCCCTTCCGGGGCTTGACACCATTTTTTCTATGAAGACGATTTTATTTGTTAAACATATTTCTATCGAGGGACCGGGGCGGTGGGAGCCGGTTTTTCAGAGCCGCGGTTATGCTGCGCAGGCGATTGATTTATCGTGCGGTGACCGCCTTCCGGCGGACTGCCGGGATTTTGCGGCGGTGGTTGTGCTGGGCGGTCCGATGAATGTTTATGAGGAAGAAACGTATCCGTTTTTGCGCGAAGAAAATATTTTTATCAAAAATATTCTGCGGGAAAAAATTCCTTATCTGGGGATTTGTTTGGGCGCGCAGTTGCTTACCAAGGCGGCGGGTTTTTGGGTGGGACGTTCCCCTAAGGAGGAAATCGGCTTTTATAAAGTTCGCTTGACGTCAAAGGGGAAACACGATATTCTTTTTTCCCGAGTTCCGGCAGAGTTGAATGTGTATCAATGGCATGGGGATATGTGTTTGGCTCCGGCAGATAATGTTTTGGCCGAGTCCGAGGGTTGTCCGGTGCAGGCGGTGAAATTCGGTCCGGCGGCTTATGGCCTGCAATTTCACGCGGAGATTACCCAGAAAGATATCACGGACTGGTCGGACGCGTATCAGCAGCCGAACGGATTATTGCTTGCAAAAAAGGCGAAAATGTTGCAAGATTATCGACAATATGCCCCGGAGTTGGACCGGACATTGAACGCCGTGGCGGAAAATTTTTTGCAGGTTATGTCTGCGGTATGATTTCCCTCGTTCGCGTAATTCAGTGAGGGATCAAGGAGGGGGCTTTTGCGTATTGCTCTGGCTCAAATCAATCCCACGGTCGGGGATTTGGACGGGAATCGGCATAAAATCGCCGAATATATCCGCCGGGCGCGGGATTTATCCGCGGATATCGTGGCGTTTCCGGAATGCGCTTTATGCGGATATCCTCCGGAAGATTTGTTGTTGAAGAAGCATTTTGTGCGTGATAATTTAAAGACACTGCGTTTTTTGATTGCGGAAACCAAACATATCACGGCGATTGTCGGGTTTATCGATCCTGACGCAGCGGGAAACATTTATAACGCGGCCGCAGTTATCAGTCAGGGAAAACTGGCCGGTGTTTATCGCAAGGAACATCTGCCGAATTACGGCGTGTTCGACGAGAAACGTTATTTTTCTCCGGGAGAGCAGAATCCGGTTTGGCTTTTTGACTCGGCGCCAGTCGGGGTGAGCATTTGCGAAGATATCTGGCCGGCTGACGGGTCGCATATTTGGCAGGCGGCCGTCGGTGTCCGGGTGATGATCAATATTTCTTCTTCGCCCTATGAAATGGGCAAATTAGCGACGCGGCGGAAATTGGTGGCGGCCCGGGCCAAAGATGCCGGGGTTTATTTTGTTTATGTGAATTTGGTTGGCGGTCAGGATGAGTTGGTATTTGACGGCGGCAGCTGCGTGATGAATCCGTGCGGAAAAATGATCGCCGCGGCCAAGGCGTTTGCTGAGGACATCCTCTTTGTGGATATTGACCCGCTGCCGGGTGCGATCGCGCGCCGAGAGCGGCGGACCGTGATGGGTTTGACCAGCTCTGCGGAATCCGGAGCGCGGGCGGCGGTCCCCAACCGGATCGAGCCGGCGCAATCGAAGATTGAACGGGTCTATCGCGCTTTAGTTTTAGGCACGCGGGATTATGTCGCGAAGAATGGTTTTAAAAAAGTGGTTTTGGGCCTGAGCGGCGGGATCGATTCTGCGTTAGTCGCGGCGATTGCCGTGGACGCGGTCGGCCGGGAGAATGTGGTGGGGGTCACAATGCCTTCGCAGTTTACCAGCGGCGCGACGCTGGGTGACGCGAAGCGGCTCGCGGCAAACCTGAACATTGAATTAGTTTCTGTGGCGATTAAACCGGTTTATGACCGGTATCTGGAGCAATTGGCTCCGGAGTTTGCCAAAGCGGCTTTGGACGTTACGGAAGAGAATTTGCAGGCGCGCATTCGGGGAAACTTGCTCATGGCTTTTTCGAATAAAAAAGGCTGGTTGGTTTTAACGACGGGAAATAAGAGTGAGATGGCGGTGGGGTATTGCACTTTATACGGCGATATGTCCGGCGGGTTCGCGGTGATTAAAGATGTTTTGAAGACTACGGTATACGCCTTAGCCGCGTTTAAAAATGCCGCGGCGGGATACGATGTGATTCCCCGGTCGGTGATTGAGCGGCCGCCTACCGCGGAATTGAAAGCGAATCAGAAAGACCAGGATACTTTGCCGCCTTATGATGTGTTGGATGAAATTTTAAAGGCGTACGTTGAAGAAAGTTTATCTTTAGCGGCGATCGTGAAAAAATTTGGCCAGCCGGATGTGGTGCGCCGGGTGGTCCGGATGGTGGATTTAAGCGAATATAAGCGGCGGCAGTCTCCGCCGGGAGTGAAGATCACGCCGCGGGCGTTCGGCAAAGACTGGCGTTTGCCGATCACCAACGGATATCGGGAGTAATTTCCCCTTCCCGCGATGAGCTTCACCCCTCGTAGCTTTGCTGCGCAAAGCAACAGGGGCCGCTGTTTTGCGGCGGATCAACGGTCGCGCCAAACTCGCGCCGCTGCTCCGCTTCGCGAAGCAGCGGCACTCAAACAGAGGCGCGAGTGGAAATTTTTCCGCTGATCCGCCGCAAAACAGCTTTCGCTCAAAGCGGTAAAAAACAGACGCGACAAACCTGCCTACAGTCAGGCCTGCAATACGCGGACTGTGAAGCGCGCGGATTTGATGTCGATACGGTTGGAAGCAGTTAATCGGATTATTTAAGGGAAAGAAAGATGATTATTTCTGAAACAAAAAAACAAGGGCTTTATAACCCTGCTACCGAGCATGACGCTTGCGGGGTGGGGTTTGTGGCGCAGATTAAGGGAAAGCAAACGCATCAGATTATTCTCGACGGCATTCAGATCTTGGAAAATTTGACGCACCGCGGCGCGACCGGATCGGACGCGAAGACCGGTGACGGCGCGGGGCTGCTTTTACAGATGCCGGATAAGTTTTTGCGTAAGGAATGCGAAAGGCTGCGTATCGCCTTGCCGGGTTTTGGGGATTATGGCTGCGGGATAGTTTTTTTGCCTACGGTTCTGGAGGCGCGCAACACGATCCAAAAATGGCTGGAGCAGATTGTGCGCGAAGAAGGACAAAGACTGCTGGGCTGGCGCGCTGTACCGCATAATCCTGAGGCAATCGGCACGGTGGCGCGGTCGCTGATGCCGGATTTTAAGCAGGTTTTTATCGGCCGGGGACCGGACACCCTTCCGGAAATGTTTGATCGCAAACTTTTTGTGATCCGCAAACGGCTGTATACCAAGGTGCGGGCCTCGGTTTTGGACCAGCGCCGTTATTATTACGTTTGTTCTTTGTCGTCGAAAACTATGGTTTATAAAGGGCAGCTGATGGCGGAACAGCTGCGGGGATTTTTTCCGGATTTGGAATCCCCGGATATGGAATCCGCGCTGGCTTTGGTCCATTCGCGGTACAGTACCAACACATTTCCTTCGTGGGGCTTGGCGCATCCGTTTCGGCTGATCGCGCATAACGGCGAGATCAACACTTTGCGCGGCAATGTCAACTGGATGCGGGCTCGGGAAAAACAGTTTCGCTCTCCGGCGTTTGGCGAGGATATTAAAAAAATTTCCCCGGTGGTCGCGCCGGATTTGAGTGATTCCGCGACGTTTGATAATGCCTTGGAGATGCTGGTTTTATCCGGCCGCAGTTTGCCGCACGCGATCATGATGATGATCCCGGAAGCGCACAGCGGCCATGAGTCGATGGACGCGGCGAAGAAGGCGTTTTATGAATATCATTCTTGTTTGCTGGAACCGTGGGACGGCCCGGCATCGATTGCGTTCAGCGATGGACGGTATATTGGAGCGGTCTTGGACCGCAATGGCCTGCGGCCGTCGCGGTTTTTGGTTACCAAAGATGATGTGGTGGTGATGGCGTCGGAAACTGGCGTGCTGGATATTCCGGCGGCTAATGTTTTGACCAAGGGCCGGCTTCAGCCGGGAAAAATGTTTCTGGTGGACACGCGCGAAGGCCGGATCATCGATGACGCGGAGTTGAAAAAAGATTACGCCTCCCGCCAGCCTTACGGCGAATGGATCAAAGACAACGTGGTGGATCTGGACGCTTTGCCGGATCCGGAGCAATATCCGGGATATGAAGCTAAAACTATCCTCGAGCGGCAGCGCGCTTTTGGGTATACGATCGAAGATTTGAAAGTTGTGTTTCACCCGATGGTCACCAGCGGCATTGAAGCGACCGGGTCAATGGGCAATGACACGCCTTTGGCGGTTTTGTCGAAACGGCCGCAACTGCTGTACAATTATTTTAAACAATTGTTCGCCCAAGTCACCAATCCGCCGATCGACGCTATTCGCGAAGAAATTGTCATGTCGGAAGAAGTGATGCTGGGAGCAGAAGGCAATCTTTTGGCAGAGACCCCGGAGCATTGCCGGCGCTTGCGTCTGCGGCGGCCGATTTTGACGAATAAAGATCTGGAAAAAATCAAACAAGTCCACCGGCCGGGTTTAACCAACGCGGTTTTGCCGATTAGCTTTCCGGTTGCCGCCGGTACTCAAGGGCTGGCCGCGGCTATGGAGGAGTTGTTTCAGGAGGCGGACGCCGCGATAGAACAAGGGCATGCCATTTTGATTTTATCAGACCGCGGCGTGAATAAAGACCAGGCTCCGATCCCGGCTTTGCTGGCTTGCGCGGGCTTGCATCATCATTTGATCCGTAAGCAGAACCGCACCAAGGTGAGTATTGTGGTTGAAACCGGCGAAGCGCGGGAGATGCATCATTTCGGGGTTTTGATCGGCTATGGCGCTAACGCGGTTAATCCGTATCTAGCTTTGGAAACTATCCAACAGGAAGTGGAGAAGGGCGTTTATCCGCCGGGATTGACCTATTACGACGCGCTTAAAAATTATGTGAAGAGCACGCGCAAAGGTTTGTTGAAAATTATTTCCAAGATGGGAATTTCTACGATTCAATCTTATTGCGGAGCGCAGATTTTTGAGGCGGTAGGGCTCAATGAGGAATTCGTCGAGCAATATTTTACCGCTACCCCGTCGCGGATTGGCGGTATCGGGATTGACACGATTGCCCGGGAGGTGTTGCTGCGGCATGAGGCGGCGTTTCCCCGGGAAGAAAAACGCCAAGATCAAATGTTAGACGTGGGCGGTGATTATCAATGGCGGATATCCGGAGAATATCATCAGATCAATCCGGAAACCATTGCTAAGTTGCATTTCGCGGTGAGGACAAAGAATAAAGCGGCTTATGACAAATTCGCGGCGTATTTGAACAACCGCGAAACCAATTTGGCGAGTATCCGCGGTTTGCTGCGCTTTAAGCCGGGGAAAGCTGTTCCGTTGGCGGAGGTGGAGCCGGCCGCGGAAATCGTCAAGCGTTTCGCAACGGGCGCCATGTCTTATGGCTCGATTTCCAAAGAGGCGCATGAGTGCATGGCAATTGCCATGAACCGGTTGGGCGGATTTTCCAACACCGGTGAGGGCGGGGAAGATCCCGAGCGGTTTAAACGCGACGCGAACGGCGACTGGCGCCGCAGCCGGATCAAGCAGGTGGCGCAGGGCCGGTTTGGCGTGACGATTGAATATTTGGCAAATTCGGATCAGATGCAGATCAAGATGGCGCAGGGCGCGAAACCCGGAGAGGGCGGACAATTGCCCGGGCATAAGGTGAGCAAGGAAATCGCCCATACCCGGCACACTACGCCGGGCGTGCAATTGATTTCGCCGCCGCCGCATCATGATATTTATTCGATCGAGGATTTGGCGCAATTGATTTATGATTTGAAAAACGCTAATCCCGAAGCGGACGTGAGTGTCAAATTGGTTTCGGAAGTCGGCGTGGGCACGGTTGCGGCGGGGGTGTCCAAGGGCAAGGCGGATCATGTTTTGATCAGCGGGTATGAAGGCGGGACAGGCGCTTCGCCGCAGACCTCGATCAAACACGCAGGTTTGCCGATGGAATTGGGCATCGCGGAAACCCAGCAGGTTTTGGTGATGAATGATTTGCGCGGCCGGATCCGCGTGCAGGCGGACGGCCAGATCCGCACCGGCAGAGACGTGGTGATTACGGCGATGTTGGGAGCGGATGAGTTCGGGTTCGCGACTATCGCCTTGATTTCTTTAGGGTGCATGATGCTGCGCAAGTGCCATCAAAATGCCTGTTCCGTCGGGATTGCCACCCAGGATCCGGAATTGCGCAAGAAATTTAAAGGACAGCCCGAGCATCTGGTGAATTATTTTATGTTTGTCGCAGAGGAAATCCGGGAAATCATGGCGAGTCTGGGATTTCGGAAATTCGAGGATATGGTAGGTCGTTCAGATATGCTGGACGCGGTAGACGCCATCGAACATTGGAAGGCCAAGGGATTTGATCTTACCAACATTTTGCATCAGCCGGACGTGCCGGAATATGTGGCGCGGCGGCACACCGGCCGACAGAATCATGGTTTGGAAAAAGTTTTGGACCGGGAGTTAATTCGTTTATGCTCGGCGGCGATTGAGAAAAAACAACCGGTAACGCTGGATATGCCGATCCGCAATATTAACCGTACGGTAGGCACGACGTTGAGCTCAACGATTGCTAAAAAATATGGTCTGGAAGGTTTACCGAAAGACACTATTCAAATCACGTTTCGCGGTTCCGCCGGCCAGAGTTTTGGCGCGTTTTTAAGCCAGGGCGTGACGCTGAATTTGATCGGCGACGCGAATGATTATCTGGGCAAAGGCTTATCCGGCGGCCGGATCGTGGTGGTGCCGCCCACCGGTGACGGAGTGACGCTGGTGCCGGAGCGGAATATTATCGTTGGAAACGTCCTGCTCTATGGCGCGGTGGTTGGCGAGGCGTTTATTCGCGGAATTGCCGGCGAGCGTTTCGCGGTGCGCAATAGCGGGGCGGCCGCGGTGGTGGAAGGCGTAGGCGATCATGGATGCGAATATATGACGGGCGGCCGGGTGGTGGTGTTGGGTCCGACGGGTCGGAATTTCGCGGCTGGCATGAGCGGCGGGATCGCTTATGTTTGGGACAGACAGGGGGATTTTAAAGTCCGTTGTAATAAAGAAATGGTCGAGCTGTTCGCGGTTGAGCATAAAAAAGATTGCGCGGAACTGCACCGGTTGATCACGAAACATTTTAAGTACACGCAGAGCACGGTCGCGAAATATGTTCTCGATCATTGGCAGGAGGAGCTGGCGAAATTCGTCAAGATTTTCCCGGCGGATTATCGCAAGGTTTTGGAAACCATGCCGGAGCTGGGAGAGATCCATTTAGACGATGACGCGGATGAGGATGCTTTGAGTTATAGCGACGGGTAAATCGTGATGGGTTCGTACCTTTTGGCGCGCGGTTTTGGTTGCGGAGTGCCGCTGGTTTCGACGCTGGAGCGTTGTTGTGGAAATTGTATAAAAGTATTTAGCTGCTTGTGTCTTGTGTCTATAAAAAGAGGAGCTTATGGGCGAAGTCAAGGGATTCATGACTATTGACCGGAAGGATTTTAGCAAGGAGCCGGTTGCGAAACGGTTAAAACATTGGGACGAATTTACCCAACGTTTGCCAGAAGCGGATTTGCAAAAACAAGGCAGCCGGTGTATGGATTGCGGCGTGCCGTTTTGTCATTGGGGCTGTCCGGTCAGTAATATTATTCCGGATTGGAATGATCTGGTTTATCAGGGACGCTGGGAAGAGGCGTTGGAGCGTTTGCATAAGACGAATAATTTCCCGGAAATTACCGGACGGATCTGTCCGGCGCCGTGCGAAAATTCTTGCGTGCTGGGATACAATTATCCGGCGGTGTCGATTAAAAATATCGAGTTGTCGATCATTGAAAAAGCGTTTGAGCAAGGCTGGGTGGTGCCCAGGCCGCCCAAGACGCGCACCGGAAAAAAAGTCGCGGTAATCGGCGCCGGGCCGGCGGGTTTGGCGGCCGCGGACCAATTGAATAAATATGGTCACAGCGTTACGGTCTATGAGAAGAACGAGGAGGTCGGCGGGATTTTGCGCTTCGGCATTCCGGATTTTAAGCTGAATAAAAATGTGATCCGCCGCCGGGTGAAGTTGATGGAACAGGAAGGCGTGGTCTTTAAAACCAAGACGCACGTCGGCATCGACGTGAAATTGGATGACCTGCGCCGCAAATTTGACGCGGTCCTGTTGAGCGGCGGCGCGGAAAAATGCCGCGACCTGACAATTCCCGGACGGGAATTTAAAGGCGTATATCAGGCCATGGAATATCTGCCCCAGCAGAACCGAATCAACAGCGGTTGGAAAATTCCGGCAGGGCAGCGCATTGACGCCAAAGGCAAACGCGTGGTCGTGCTGGGCGGCGGTGATACGGGCGCGGATTGCGTAGGCACTGCCAACCGGCAAGGCGCTTTATCAGTGAAACAATTTGAACTTATGCCCAAACCTCCCCAGGAACGTTCGGCAGACAATCCTTGGCCACAATGGGCCTTGATTGAACGCACCTCGACTTCGCATGAAGAGGGTGTGGAACGCGATTATTGCATTGCCACCAAAAGTTTTAGCGGCGCGAACGGCATACTGCAAAAATTACACGCGGCGCGTCTTGAATTTGGCGAAAAAGACAGCCAAGGCCGCCGTCCCATGAAAGAAATCCCGGGCTCGGAATTCACCGTGGAATGCGATTTGGTGTTTTTAGCCATGGGTTTTCTCGGCCCGGTCACCGACGGCATGATCAAAGACACCGGGATCGTACTCGACGAGCGCGGGAATATAAAAACCGGCAAGAATTATATGTCGAGCCTATCCGGTATTTTCGCGGCCGGTGATATGCGCCGGGGCCAATCCCTGGTAGTTTGGGCCATCAACGAAGGCTGCAGCGCCGCGGAAAATATTAACCAGTGGCTGAAATAGGACTCCGTCCCTTAGACCTTTACGGGTACTAAACGGCCGACGACATATTTGTGGAGTATGCTGGACATAAGTGTTTGATAGGGTATGCCTTCTTCCGCGGCGCGGGAACGCAGGCCGTCTAAATCGCGAGTTGCGATGCGGATGTTGACTCGGCTGTCTTTACGCAGGGTCTGCGCGGCTGCCATTCGGATAAGTTTTGCTTCTTTGTCGAAATCTTTGCTTGGTTTCCATTTTCCCTGCTCGAAAGATTCTAAAATATCTTTTTCTTCTGGATCAAGTTTATAATTTTTCATAATTGCCTCCCGGGTTAAAATAATTTTTTGTTGCTTTGCGGCTGGGAATAATTGTTTTTAGGAAGTACCCTTCTGTTGTTTTCACGCAAGGCACAATGTAAATATAATTACGCCAACAGACGATCATTAATTTTTGATGAGGGTATTTATTGTGATTTGGATGGTCGATTAAATCAATCAGCCCATTGTTTTCCAGCGCAATGGCGATTTCTTCGAAACGAATACCGCGTTCTTCTTCCAATCGGTTGTTTTTCGCGTCATTCCAATCAAGGATCATAATAAAAATATACTACAATGTGTGCCTTTTGTCAATTATTTCTCAAAAACTTGTTTTTTCGCAAAAATGTGCTATATTTGAAACGCTTTTTGATTTATTAAGCTCTAAAACCCCATATTGACAAGGAGTTAACATCATGAGGTGCCGCTTCTCCCGTAGCCGTAAAAGTTTGTTACGCCGTATTTTTCATGCAGTATTTTTGCTGGTTTTTCTATTCAGTTCCGTGACGCCCGGGTTTACGCAGAATGTTTTTATGCCCGCGCCCGGCACTATGCTGGCACAGTCAGTGGGTTATGTTCCGGCCATGATCCGGGGTTTAGTCATCCACCCGGAAAACCCATTGTTGATTGATTTTATCGTTGACAGCGGCCGCGATAAAATCAAAGGCGAGGCCTTGAAGAAAGAAACCCTCAGGCTGATCCGTTATTTTATGGCGTCTTTAACGGTCCCGGAAAAAGAAATGTGGGTCAATCTTTCGCCCTACGAAAAGAACCGCATTATTCCCGAGGCGTTCGGCAAAACCGAAATGGGCCGCGATTTACTGGTTCAAGACTATATTTTGAAACAACTCACTGCTTCCTTGATGTATCCGGAGCGCGAGCTGGGCAAGAATTTCTGGCAGAAGGTTTATAGTCAAGCCAAGGCAAAATTCGGCACCGACGAACTTCCTTATAATACGTTCAACAAAGTCTGGATTGTCCCGCAAGACGCGGCTGTATATCAGAATGGGACCAAAGTTTTGATCGTAAAAACCCATCTGAAAGTTATGCTGGAACAAGATTATTTGGCGATGTCAAAGGCAAAAAACGAGGGCAACAATTCCCTTTCCAGCGCAGCGCAGGGAGGCCTGCCTGCCGGTAGGCATGGGGAAGGGGCGGGGGTCAGCGCGGCAGTCAAAGAAGTGTTGATTCCGGCCATTGAAAAGGAAGTCAATGAAGGCAAGAATTTCGCAAATCTGCGGCAGATTTATAATTCCATGATTCTGGCCGCGTGGTACAAAATCAATTTGCGGGAAAGTATTTTAGGCAAGGTTTACGCCGACCAGAACAAGGTCGTCGGGGTTGATCACAATAATCCAAAAGCCAAGGAAGAAATTTATCAGCAATATGTGCAGGCCTTTAAAAAAGGCGCGTTCGATTATATCAAGGAGGAAGAAAACCCAACCACCGAAGAAACCACCTCCCGCCATTATTTTTCCGGCGGGGTCACTATGGCGGATCTTGAAGATAGAGTAACAGGACAAATGTCCGGCCCGCGGTCCAGCCCTATCCGGTTGGCTGAAGCGGCGCGGGTCATAAGCAGTCCGGCCGGAGAACAAAGTGTAGCGCAAGTGGCCCTGGCGGAAGTACCGGATAGTTCTTCGCCGTCCGCGACTGCCGCGGCAGTGACAGCGGATAATCGTCGGGGATTTGTTATTCAATCGGTGAGAGAGGTTTATCAGGGCAAGATGGAATATACTTTAAATTATCCCGATGGTGAACCCGCCGGACATTTCTCTTTAGTTAAACATAATTACCAAGGCATCCAAGGAACACAGGCCGTATTCGATGGTAGATGGAGCGTAATACCGCGTGTCAAATTTATACATGCCGAGGGCGAATTACCGGCACTCACCGATGCGGTGAAAATATTGTTCAGTCCACAAGATTATTCTGATGCTCAAAAAAGCGAAGCATTGGATACCGTCATCACACATATCCAAACCCCGGTAGCCACCTCATCGCAGGCCGGAGCCAGCCTGACCTCGGATGAAGACGAGTTAGGTTCGCCGGCGAGTTCTTCCGCAGTCTCCGCCAGCGGGGAGGTTGGGAAAGGGTTTTTCGGACGTTCCCGAGATCGGGTTGTTCCGATTGTTTTGCGCATTACACATGGCCGTTATCAACGGTTTTTACAAAAATTGAGAATTTTACCACAATCTCAAATTCCAACAGCGGATGATTTGATAGCTCGTGATCCGCGGAGATTACGCATCGGGCGCAGTCTGCGTTTTGACGCAAACGGGTATCAGACTTGGGATTTACCGCATGGGATTTCTTTAATGAAAATGTTGGAAGCCATCAAAGAATATGATATTCGCGGTTTGGACGGCGGAGATGACGTGAAATTCCCGCAACAAATTGATGAACGCGGATGGCGTTGGTTTGGCCGGGGTTTAGCCAGTATTCCGTTTACATCCGCGGCTCACGATGGACAGACTGTGGGTCTGGATCCGGGAGACTTTTTTCTGATTGCCGGAGATAATGGCCCGTCTACCGGTGGCTTGCCTGAACAAGTCATAGATGAAGCCGGGAACCTGGTGCCGAATAAGGACATTTTTGATGCGACCGGCAAACGTCTGCCCAATGTTAAGGCCGCGGTCGCGGAAGGTTTAATGGATACCGGGGTTCATGTCATTGATTTAGGGATTGTCGGTGCCGGGGCTTTGTACGGCACGATCGACGGATTGTTGGCGGATTTAAAAAAAGATCCCGAAGCTTTTCGGCAAAAATTGGCAGATGCCGGGATCATTTTATCGGATGAGATGTTCGCGAATTTAAAAAAAGCGAAAGGCGGTCTTTATATCACCCGTAGTCACGTTGAGGTAGGGACCAACGGGATCAAACCGAACATCGACGGGATTACGCTTTACGCGGAAATGCTGCAAGCATTGAAGCCATTTATCCTACGTGGTGTCTATCGCGATATTGAGCAATTGGGCGGCCAGCGCGGCAAATTGATTCAGGACCCGGTGGTAAGGGAAGCGGCCTTGAATATTTACGAGGCTGGTTTGAAACAACAGTTTAAAGAATTGCGTGCTTCTCTCGACGCCTTGGATCAGCTGGGGCGGGAGCAAGCTCAAAGAGAAGGCAAAAAATATCAACCCAGAATGATCGTTGTCAATTTTAGCGGTGGGTCATTGGCCGAGACTCGGAGAGCTTCGGGTGAGCAATTTTATGTGAAATTGATGCAAGATATTTTAGGCCCGCATTTAAAACCCATCTTAAGAAGAGAAAGTGACCCCTGGAACCGGAACGGCGGGTTGGCTGACCCGACGCGGGAAGACGCGTTGGGCGATAAGAAAATGAATGTGATCAAAATTTCCAAAGAAAATCCGCAAGATTTGATTTTGAATTTCGACTTAGACGCGGACCGCATCAGCATTTTGGAAGACGGACAATTGTTTTTAGGGGATGAAGAATTCTACCCGGTGATTGAATATTTGTTGACCTTAGACAAATATCAGCAGATTTACCGGGAAGAAGTTCCGATTTATTTTGATTCCAGGATGAAATCGGAATTGGCAGCTTTGGTGCGCAAGGTCGGCGGGATTGCGAAAATTCACCCCAAAGGCCATTCCAAAGTCAAGGCGACGATTGACCGGGAGTTTAAGAAATTGATCAATCGTTGGGCGGCCAAAACCGGTCAGCCGGCGACAAAAGAGGCTTTTTTAGCCGCGCATCCGGATTTTCAAATCGTCCAGGCGGAATATTCTCTGCATATGTTCATGACGGACAACCGCGGCAATGCCTTTGATGACGCGGTCCGTTTTGGATTTTTTTGGCTGCATGCCTTTACGCAACTGCAACTTGCTCGTCAAAAAACCATGACTTTAGCGGGATATGTTCAGGGTTGGAAAGAAGGCCCAAATGGCATTGCGCCAAGCCATCAGGTGAAAGAGCAACGCACGTCTGTCGCGTTTACCGCCCAAGGGGAAGACGGCCAAACCAAGCTCGTGCCGGTTGGGAATGATATTAAAATGGGATTGATTTATCGCATGACCGACAAGGTGCGGGACCATTTCAAAGATCGCGGCGCGGAATTTGAATATGTCGAAGATTGGCATGATTATACCGGAAACAACAAACGGTTCACGTTAGTTAATGTGGAGGGGGTTTATCATTTATTCGTTATTGACCCGGCGACAAAGAAGCTTTTGGGCGAAGTGTTTTGGGGGTGGTCCAATACATCTAACAAAGTGGCGTTTGGCACGCAAAGTTTTTCTCCGGAAATCAATAAGCAAATCGCTGAAGCTACGGTGGCTCTGTTGGTGCACAGCCGTGATGAGATCGGGAAGGAATTTAAAAAGAATTTGATCCCAATCGAGGACAAAGAAACCGGCGCGTTACGAGACGTGTTCGGCCTGCCGAATGCGGTCGCGATCGAACAACAAGCCACAACCAAATTGCCGGATGCCGCTGCCGCGATTCATCAGCTGGAAACGCTGAATGAAAAATCTAAAGCGGCCCACTCCACCAGCAGTCCGGCGGATAACATGATAAGTGATAGAGTTATTGATCGTGGGGAAAGACAATGGGTTATAAAAGAAAATGGGGGGGAACTGGGGATGTTGAAGGCGCGTTTTTTCCGCGATTCTGATGTAACGAGCGTTTCTTATGTATCAGGGGAAAATACCTCTGGGCCCAAAATTATACCGGGGGATCATAGTAATGATGATTGGCGGCAACTATTGGAGGTCGCCCACTCCGCCAGCAGTCCGGCGGACTCCCGCACATATGATTTGGGAGGCGGCATATATTTAGAAGTCCATTATTATCCCGGAAGCAATGAGACGCAGGTTATTCACAGCGGCAAAGGGCGGCCCGGGGAAAAAGGTTATGTCCCGCCGGCCAATAGGATTTTCTCCGGAAATCTGACTAATTTTCCAGTATCTGCGCTCGAAAGATTGATCAGCAGTTCACCGGCGACGGCGGCGTCGGAGGTCGGCGGTATCAATTTTGATTCTTCCTTAGTTAATTGGCAGATCAAACGCGACCCTAACGGCGTGCCAATGCCATTGAATCAACAGCCGATTCCGATGATGAAGATTAAGGGATTTTTGCCGGTGTTCCTGAAATGGATTTCGGTTCCGTCTTTGCCGGCGTTTTTGGGCTTATCCGGATTACAACCTATTCCCGTCGGGCAGAGGATTTCCGCGGCGTCACCTGTGCCGTTGAGTCCCGGCCGGGAAAGTCACATCATTGAACTCGCGAAAGCCAAACCTACGGAGGAATAACCGGAAAAAGACATAAATGCAGCTGTCAAAAAAGGCGACGGGTTTCCCGCCGCCTTTTTTATCGTAAATATTTCGCATCCCGCAAGGGGCGTCCGCCCCCTACAACGAAAAATTGCCAAGATCTAAACATTCGCGAATTAAAATGCTTTTTTCAAATGTTTTCGCAATGTTTTAGTAAATTACACTTGACATAATATACAAATTTGTATATTAATAATGCATGATAAATATTAACGAAATTAAGAAAAAAGCGATCGATGACCAGGTCAGCATTTCGCTGGTTTTTCAAGAATTGGTCCAGGCGCATATTTTAGACTTTTTCTTTAAAAAAGGGATGTTTACTGATTTCGTATTTCAAGGCGGGACAGCCTTGCGGTTTCTTTATCAGGGCGTGAGGTATTCTGAAGATTTGGATTTTGTGTTACGGCGGAAAAATCTTCCTTCTTTCCACGCGTCAGCGGAAGCATTGAGACCATTAGCCGCCCACATGAAAAAGGCGGTTCCGTTTGTGGGCCGCGTTCAATGGAAAGTTCAAAAAGACACACCCACCTTCAAAAGATATTGTGTGATCATCGAAGCGGATTTCCTTGATGCTAAAGACAAGGTGAATATTGAAATCGCCAACATTCCTTCCCGCGATCCCCAAACAACCATTTTAAGACATCCGTTTTTATCCGGCGCGCCGGGGTTGACCGTTGAATCGGCTGATGAAATCTTAAGCGATAAGTTTGTGGCTTTTGCCGGGCGAGAGTATATTAAAGGCCGCGACATTTGGGATATCCATTTTTTACTGCGGACATTGAAAGTGAACGTATCCGACGCTGTGATCGATATGGTGAAACATAAGATTGTTGATTATGGCCTGGTGAAAGACCGGTTTCAATCCGCTTTTAAAAATAGAATGGCCAGGTTCGAAACGGAAGGCGAGTTGTTCTTGCGGCAGGAAATGGACAAGTTTCTTCCTTTAAGTTACAAAGCGATGTTTAAAAATCAATATGGTGTTATTTGTTCTGATGTGCGATCGGTCTTGCTCAAGGTTGCGGAGAGGATTAAAATATGACGATGCGGGATTGGCTGGCTTTGTTTCAAAAGCACAGCGATATCAAAATTTTTCACATGAATCATCTCAAACTTTTGACGACTTTGAATGATCACGCTTTGCGCGTCGCTCTTTACCGCATGAATGGCAATCAGACCGTCAAGCGTATCTGCCGCGGGTTTTACGCGAATCCTTTCAATCTGCCAACCTTGGAGGAAATTTCCGGCCAGATTTATCAGCCGAGTTATATTTCTCTCGAATCCGCGTTGGCCTCCTATGGCCTTTTGAGCCAGCTGCCCCGGACGTTGACCTGCGTGACGACTCGACTGCCAAGAACTTTCCGGACAACCTTCGGGGTGATCGCGTATCGTCAGATGAAAGGGGAGTATTTCTGGGGATCATTGAATCGGGGCTTGTACGCACTGGCGCAAAAAGAAAAAGCCGCAGCTGATTATATCTATTTGACTCCTCCCAAGAAAAGAGCGGAGACGTTGTCTGCCATTTTTTCTGCTCCGATCGACCGCCAAAAATTAATCAGTTGTTTCTCGCGTTTAGGAATGAAGGAGCAAGTCAATTTTGACCCGGGAACATTTACAAAAAAATAATGCGGTTAAAAATGTTGTGCTATAATAGCAAAATATTTGACTATAATTATTAATCAGCAAAGGGGGCAGGGCATGAAAAAGGGGTTATGGATTATTTTGGCGCTGACTGTGGCGTTGACGGGTTGCGGGCAGAAAAAAACCGATCTGACTCAAACCGACGCGGCGAACATTCTTCCCAACGTGGATTATGTCGCGCAGGGCATGGAGATGCTGCGCGAGAAAAAAATACCTGAGGCGATTCAGAGCTTCAATTATGC
This sequence comes from Candidatus Omnitrophota bacterium, assembly GCA_015233495.1. GTDB lineage: Bacteria > Omnitrophota > Gorgyraeia > Zapsychrales > Zapsychraceae > JADFXQ01. The sequence continues at coordinate 21,193 of JADFXQ010000018.1, forward strand.
CGTGCGCCAGGATCCCAAAAATCCGGAAAAATATCTTTTCGTATCAGATGTTTACACGCGGATGAAATATTATCAAGGGGCGATTGATGTTTTGCGCGCGGGCACCGCGGCCGCGCCGCAAAACGGGGATTTATTTTTCCGTTTGTCATTGACATATTATTTGCGGGATGAAGCGGGGGATTTAGCCAACGCCGAAGCCGCGGTCGGACAGTGTCTGCAGATTTTCTTAGAACAGAAAAACAAAGACAAATTTGAATTGGCCCATGCCTTGTATCAGGATATCAAGAAGAAACAAATCAAATAATGCGGGAACAACGATTTACCGATAATTGGGGGCAGCTGCTTATTTTGCAAAAAATAGGCGCCTGCCTCTTTTTTTTATTGTTGGCCTATGGCGGGGCTTGGCTGCCGGTTGACGTTTCTTGGGCAAGCGGCGCGGTTACCCAGCGTCAGGCCATGCGGCAGCGGATTCTGCAGCAAGCCCAGGCCCAGGCGCAAGCCCAAGCGCAGGCTCAGGCCCAAGCGCAGGCGCAAGCTCAGGCTCAGGCTCAGGCCCAGGCACAAGGGTTGCCCATTCCTTCGGCAGCGGCGTCTACGGCTTCCAATTCGGCTGCCGCGGCGACGAGTCCCACGACAGTTGTGGATTTAGGCCAGATTTGGAAGCAAATGGAACAATCCAGCGAATCCTGGAATCAGTTAGTGGATCGGCAACCGAAACAAGTCACGATCAATCGGTACGTAGAATTGTTCGCGCGCCAAGGGGTTATTATCCGCAAAACCTCGGGGCATTACGCGGATATGATCGACGGTATGGCCCAGCAGAATCCGGATTTCTTAAAGAAACCGTTTCGGGATATTCTGCGGGTGGCGGCAATTTTGGAATATGATTTTGATAATGGTATTGACCCGGATTTATTGGTCCGGCATGTTTTAGGTGAAGAAGGATATCAGCGGAATTTGGACCGGTTAAAAGTTGTTGGCGAGGCGCGGTAGGATCAGAAAATTCGTGCCGGGCACGAAGTATGATGTTTTTCCCGTCAGTAAACGGTCAGCGAACTTGACAAAGTCTTGCTTTAATAGTATTATTTACAAAACCGGGCGCAGGCGTCTTTCATAATTTCGGGGACACATACTTAATTCGGCACATAATCAATGTGGCAAAAAAAATGTACCGAATTAAGTATGTGTCCCCGAAATTATGAAAGACTTTTTTTGTGATATCCCCTCGCGTTTTTAAATTATCTCATGAAAAAAGCGATTCTTTTTTTAGAGGACGGCAAACGTTTCTACGGACGGTCTCTGTCTGTGGCGGGTGATACTATCGGGGAAGCGGTGTTTAATACCGCCATGACCGGGTATCAGGAAATTCTTACCGACCCTTCCTATGCCGGGCAGATTGTCGTGATGACCTATCCCTTGATCGGGAATTATGGCGTGAATGCCGAAGATGTCGAGTCGAAAAAGATTTATTTGCAAGGGTTTGTGGTCAAAGAGTTCTGCCGGCAGCATTCCAATTACCGCGCCAATCAAAGCCTTATCGATTATTTAGACCAAAATAAAATTATCGCGATGGAAGGCGTGGATACCCGCGCTTTGACCCGCCATTTGCGCGAAGCCGGCGCGATGAAAGCGATTATTTCTACCGCTGACTTTGATGAAAAAAGTCTGCAGGCCAAATTAGCGGCTGCTCCGTCTATGGAAGGCAGTGATTGGGCGTCCAAGGTCTCCACGGATAAAAAATATGTTTGGCCGTCGCCAGGCAAGCCGCGGTTTAAAGTCGCGGCTTTGGATTGCGGGATAAAAACGAATATTTTGCGGATTCTGGGGGGATTGGGCTGTGAAGTTCATGTTTTCCCGTCGAAAACCAAGGTGGAGGATATTTTGGCGGTTTCTCCGGATGGATTATTTTTGTCGAATGGGCCTGGTGATCCGGCCGCGGTTACGGAGGTGATTAACACTACCAGTCAGTTTTTTGGCAAACTGCCGGTATTCGGGATTTGTCTTGGCCATCAGATGATCGGTTTGGCTTTGGGCGGCAAGACTTATAAATTAAAATTCGGGCATCACGGCGCGAATCATCCGGTCAAGGATACGGCTAATGGCCGGATCGGGATTACGTCGCAGAATCACGGGTTTTGCGTTGACGTGCAGAGCTTAAATGCCAAGGATGTGGAGATTTTGAGTGTGAATTTGAATGATCAGACGGTGGAAGGTTTGCGGCATAAAAAATTTCCGATTGTGTCGTTTCAGCATCATCCGGAAGCGTCACCTGGTCCGCATGACGCGCATTATCTTTTTGGGTATTTTATTGAGATGATGAAAAAAGGGAAACGCGCTTAATTCGGGATTGCCATATTTTGCGGGATCGCGATAGATAAAAAGCGCGCGGGGTTGGCGGGAAGGGCTTTCGATCGCTGACTTCGGCCTTTTTCTGGAAAAAGAGGTAAGAACGGCCTCAGAACGCGTTCGAAATCCCTTCCCGCCAACCTTTTGGCGCGCCTGCCTGCCGACAGGCAGGCGGTATTGCAGTCGATGTTTTGGTGAGGTGGAATAATTATATGCCTAGACGTGATGACATTCACAAAATTCTTATTTTGGGTGCTGGTCCGATTGTGATCGGGCAGGCCTGCGAATTTGATTATTCCGGGACCCAGGCTTGCAAGGCCTTGCGGGAAGAGGGTTATGAAATCGTGTTGGTTAATTCCAACCCGGCTACGATCATGACGGATCCGGAATTCGCTGACCATACTTATATTGAACCGCTGACTCCGGAATTTGTGGAATTGATTATCGCGAAAGAACGGCCGGACGCGATTTTACCGACCTTAGGCGGGCAGACTGCCTTGAATATTGCCATGCAGTTGTGGGAAAAAGGGGTTTTGCAAAAATATAACGTCAAGATGCTCGGCGCAAATTATGAGGTGATTAAAAAAGCGGAGGACCGGGAGTGTTTTAAGCAGGCGGTGGTTAAATGCGGTTTGGCAGTCCCGAAGAGCGGGTTCGCGCGTAACATGGATGAGGCCCGGCAGATCGCCGAGGAAATCGGATTTCCGGTGATTATTCGTCCGAGTTTTACGTTGGGCGGCACGGGCGGCGGTTTTGCGTATACGGCGGAAGAGTTGGAAGAGGTGGCGGCGCGGGGGATTGAGAGCAGTATGATTCACGAAGTGATCATTGAAGAGTCGATTGTGGGGTGGAAAGAATATGAGCTGGAGGTTATGCGGGATTATAAAGACAATGTAGTGATTGTCTGCTCGATTGAAAATTTGGATCCCATGGGCGTGCATACAGGCGACAGTATCACGGTGGCGCCGGCTCAGACTTTGACGGACCGCGAATATCAGGTCATGCGTAACGCGTCTTTGGCGATTATCCGGGAAATCGGAGTGGAAACCGGAGGCTCGAATATTCAGTTTGCGGTCAATCCCCAAGACGGCCGCATGGTGGTCATTGAGATGAACCCGCGCGTGTCGCGCTCCTCGGCTTTGGCGAGCAAGGCTACGGGTTTTCCGATCGCGAAGTTCGCGGCTAAGCTGGCGGTGGGTTATTCGCTGGATGAAATCCGCAATGACATCACTCGCGAAACCCCGGCCTCGTTTGAGCCAACGATTGATTATTGCGTGGTAAAGATCCCGCGTTTTACATTTGAAAAATTTCCGGAAGCGAAAGATATCCTCGGTGTGCAGATGAAGTCGGTCGGCGAGACCATGGCGATCGGGCGCACTTTTAAAGAGGCTTTGCAAAAAGGGTTGCGCGGTCTGGAAATCGGGCATCAGGGTTTGGATAACAAGGTTGATTATCGCAAAATCAGTAAAGATAAATTACGCGATCGGCTGGCTAATCCTAACGCTTCGCGGATTTTTTATATCAAATACGCTTTGCAAAAAGGCTGGTCTATTGATGAGATTGCCGCGGTCAGTTTGATCGACCCTTGGTTTCTCGGTCAGATGAAACAGATTTTGGATCTGGAACGGGAATTGGTGGAAACGTTTCAGCGGGTGGAAGACATCCCGGCGGAGCTGCTGCGGCGGGCGAAAGAATATGGGTTCAGCGATGGTCAGTTGGGTCAGATTATGGACAAGACCGAAGCGCAGATCCGGGCTTGGCGCAAGGCGCGCGGCGTGATCGCGACATTTAAGCTCGTGGACACCTGCGCGGCGGAGTTTGAGGCGTACACGCCGTATTTTTATTCCACGTATGAGACGGAAGATGAGGTCGCGATTCAGATTCAGAAAAATCAAAAACCGGGCGAGCCAGCCAAGAAAAAGATCATGATTCTGGGCGGCGGTCCTAACCGGATCGGCCAGGGGATTGAATTTGATTATTGCTGTTGTCACGCGTCGTTTGCTTTGAAAGAGATGGGGTTTGACACGATCATGGTTAACTCCAATCCGGAGACGGTTTCTACGGATTATGATATTTCGGACCGGTTATATTTTGAGCCTTTGACTTTTGAAGATGTGATGAATGTGGTGGACGCGGAAAAACCGGACGGGGTGATTGTGCAATTCGGCGGACAGACGCCGCTGAATCTGGCGTGGAAATTGCATCAGGCGGGCGTGCCGATCATCGGCACTAGCGTCGAGTCGATTGACACGGCAGAGGACCGGGAAAAATTTTCCAAAATGATTACCCGGCTTGGCTTGTTGCAGCCGGCCAATGGTTCGGCGCACAGCACCGAGGAAGCCGTGGCTGTGGCCCGGCAGATCGGTTATCCGGTGTTAGCGCGGCCCTCGTTTGTTTTGGGTGGACGGGCTATGCGGATCGTTTATGATGAAAAATCCCTTTTGTCGTTTATCGACGCGGCGAAAGAGGTGTCGCAGGGCCATCCGGTGCTCATTGATAAGTTTATTGAAGACGCGATTGAGATGGATGTGGACGCGGTCGCGGACGGGGAAGACGTTTTTGTGGCGGGATTGATGGAACATATTGAAAACGCCGGGATTCATTCCGGGGATTCGGCCTGCGTGATCCCGCCGCCGACTTTGTCAACAGATTTGGTTGAGGCGGTAAAGAAAATCACCTGCCAGTTGGCCAAGGAATTGAAAGTCGTGGGATTGATGAATATTCAATTCGCGCTTAAAGGCAGTCAGATTTATATTTTGGAAGTGAACCCCCGCGCTTCGCGCACTGCGCCGTTTGTGAGTAAAGCTACCGGTATTCCGCTGGCAAAGATCGCGGCTCAGGTTATGGCGGGGAAAAAATTGCGGGAATTCAATTTGTCTTATGACACGATCAGCCGGTTAAAACATTTTTCGGTAAAGGAATCGGTTCTGCCGTTTTCTAAATTTTCGGGAGTCGACATCGTTTTGGGGCCGGAAATGAAATCTACCGGCGAGGTTATGGGCAGCGGACTGACGTTTGGGGAGGCTTTCGCCAAGTCGCAGATCAGCGCCGGACAGAATCTGCCGGTGGAAGGCAATATTTTTATCAGCGTGAAAGATGAAGATAAGCGGCCGGTGGTAATGATCGCGAAAAAATTCGCGGATATGGGATTTGGCATTGTCACGACACCCGGAACCGGAAAGGTGTTACGTTCTTTTGGGATTGATGTTAGGGAAGTGTCGCGCTATGATGAAGGGCAGGGTGAGGGCATTAATGCCATGACTATGATCCGGGAGCGCAAGATTCATTTGATTGTGAATACGCCTTCCGGGGAGCGCAGTCAGAGCGATATGCGCGCGATCCGTTCCGCGGCGATCGCGCATGACGTTCCGTATGTGACTACGCTGCAGGGTGCGTTGGCGGCGGTCAACGGGATTGAAGAACGGAAGAAGAAAAAATTCACGGTTAGGTCGTTGCAGGAATTGTATCGGATGAGAGATGCGTGAGATATCGATGCGGGAATCGCGAGGCGTTCGTCGATGTTGTTTCGCGTTTTCGATAAAGGCGCGCGGGTTGGCGAGGCAATGGTTTTGGCTCAATTTTCCGCCCTTTCCCTAAAAAAGATGATTGAAAGGGCTGCGCGAATTCGCTAAAACCATTTCCTCGCCAGCTTTTAGCGCGCGGTTTTTGTATCGGAGAATTTCTTACAATAGCCAATAACAGGGGCAGCTTTTTGTTTATTAAGGTGGATATATGTGCGGAATAATTGGAGTGGCAAAACATAAAGAGGCGGCAAAGGTTGCCTTTCTTGGGCTTTACGCTTTGCAGCACCGGGGTGAAGAAGCGGCGGGGATTGCTTCTTACGACGGGAAAAAAGTGCATATTATTAAAAACCGCGGTTTGATCGACGACGCGATTGGCGAGCGGGAATTGGATGAACTGCGCGGCTCCGCCGCGATCGGGCATTGCCGTTATTCCACTACCGGATCGAGCAATCAGGCCAATATCCAGCCGTTTTTGGTTACCCACCGCAATCTTTCTTTCGCGATCGCGCATAACGGCAATCTGACCAACACGGCTGAACTTTATCAACAATTGGAAGATGAAGGCGCGGTGTTTCAGACCACTATGGATTCGGAACTGATCGTCCATCTTTTGGCCCGGTCGCGCAACGGCGACATGAAAAAATGGTTTCTGGAGGTGTTGGCGCAACTGAAGGGCGCGTATTCTTTGATTTTTCTCGTCGGTGATATGATCGTTGGCGCCCGCGACCCGCAGGGGTTTCGCCCGTTGTGTTTGGGGAAATTGGACGGGAATTATGTTTTGGCGAGCGAGAGTTGTTCTTTGGATTTGTTGCGCGCGGATTTTGTGCGCGAGATCGAGCCCGGGGAAGCGGTTTTTATCCGCGGCGATCATTTGGAATCCGTGAAGTTGCCGCACGGCAAAGATCAACGCAAGGCCTATTGTATTTTTGAAAATATTTATTTTTCCCGTCCGGACAGCGATATTTTCGGGGATAATGTTTATCAAGTGCGGTCGCGTTTAGGGGCGCAATTGGCTAAGGAGTTTCCGGCGAAAGCGGATTTTGTGATGGCGATTCCGGATTCGGGCAATTATGCCGCGCTCGGATACGCGAAAGAAATCCAACTGCCTTTGGAAGTGGGGATGATCCGCAATCATTACGTGGGGCGCACTTTTATTCAGCCTACCCAGGTTTTGCGCGATTTTCGGGTGCGGGTAAAACTAAATCCGATCCGCAGCGTGCTTAACGGCAAGCGGGTTGTTGTCGTAGACGATTCAATCGTGCGCGGCACTACCGCCAAAAGCCGGGTCGACGCTTTGCGCCGAACCGGGGCAAAAGAAATTCATATGCGGATCACCTGTCCGCCGATCAAGTGGCCGTGTTTTTACGGGATTGATTTTCCCAGTAAAAAAGAATTGATCGCCTCGGAGAAAACGGTAAAGGAAATCGCGGATTTCATCGGCGTGGATTCTTTGGAATATCTAAGTTTGCCGGGCTTATTATCCGTTATGCGCGGAGCGGGCGATTTTTGTCACGCTTGTTTTTCCGGAAAATATCCGGTGGACGTGCCCACGAACCAGAGCAAGTATTTGTTAGAATCGTAGGGGCGCTCGGTTTGGCGAGTGGTTTGTAATTTGTTTTCGACAACCTTGAGGAATACGTTATGTCAAAATTTATTTTTGTCACGGGCGGAGTGGTTTCGAGTTTGGGAAAAGGGATCGCGGCGGCTTCTATCGGAAAATTGCTGGAGGCGCGGGGACTTAAGACGACGATCATCAAATGCGACCCTTATCTGAATGTGGATCCGGGGACGATGAGTCCGTTTCAGCACGGGGAAGTTTATGTGACGGACGACGGCGCGGAAACCGATTTGGATCTGGGGCACTATGAGCGTTTTACCAACGGCGTGATGACTAAGGACAACAACATTACGGCGGGAAAAGTTTATTACAATGTGATCACCAAGGAACGGCACGGGGATTATCTGGGAAAAACCGTGCAGATCATTCCGCATATTACCGACGAGATCAAGCGCGGGATCAAAAAAGTGGCCCGTGATCAGGATGTGGACGTGACCATTGTCGAAATCGGCGGCACGGTCGGCGATATCGAAAGTCTTCCATTTTTAGAGGCGATCCGCCAGATGCGCTGGGAATTGGGCGAGCATTACGCGGTGAATATTCACGTGACCTTACTGCCGTTTGTGCGGGCGGCCGGCGAACAGAAAACCAAGCCGACCCAGCACAGCGTCGGAGTGCTGAGGGGGATTGGCATTTCTCCGGATATTTTATTATGCCGCACCGAAAAACATTTGAACAAGGAGTTGCGGGAAAAAATCGCGTTGTTTTGCAACGTGGAGCGTGACGCGGTCGTGGAAGCCGCGGATTTGAAACATATTTATGAAGTCCCCGTCATGTTTAAAAAAGAAGGCGTGGATGATTTGATTTTGAAGCGCTTGAAATTGGAAAAGGATGATAAAGGCGCTTTGAAAACTTGGTGTGAAAAAGTTATTGAACGGCTGCGCCATCCGGAACGGGAAGTGACCATTTACGTAGTGGGAAAATATATTGCGTTGCAGGACGCTTATAAATCGATCTATGAGGCCTTGGGTCACGGCGGGATAGCGAACAATGCCCGGGTGCATATCGTGAAAGTGGACTCGGAGCAGTTGGAACAGGAGGACGTTGCCAAACGCCTATCCGGAGCGCAAGGGATTTTGATCCCCGGCGGGTTTGGCGATCGAGGGATTGAAGGAAAAATCCGTGCGGTGCGCTATGCGCGGGAAAATAAGATTCCGTTTTTTGGAATTTGTTTGGGGATGCAGGTTTCGGTGATTGAATTTGGCCGGAATGTCTGCGGGCTGAAGGAGGCTAATTCCACGGAATTCGATCCCAATACCGAGCATCCGGTGATTGCTTTATTGGAAGAGCAGAAAGATGTAAAGAATTATGGCGCGACCATGCGTTTGGGCGCATATCCGTGCAAATTGCATAAAGACACGCAGAGTTTTAAAGCCTATCGCAAAGAAGCCATTTCCGAGCGGCATCGGCACCGTTATGAATTCAACAGCGGTTATCGCAAGGCGTTTGAGGATAAGGGTATGGTGATCGCCGGGGAGCACGCGAATCACGGGCTCGTGGAGGTGATTGAATTGCAGGATCATCCTTGGTTTGTGGCTTGTCAGTTTCATCCGGAATTTAAATCGAAGCCCGAGGCGGCGCATCCTTTGTTCCGGCAGTTTGTGGCCGCGGCGTTGTTAGTGAAAAGCCATCAGCCAGAAGTCCGAAGCAAGAGGTTGGAAGGAATAGAATAATTTTTCGGTGAAAATATTTTAGCGCGGGTGGCGAAATGGTAGACGCGCACGCCTGCCTGCAGGTTTGAGGGGCGCTAAGAAAAATGTTTATAGTGTATGCTATTAAGAGTGAAAAATGTAATTATATTTATGTTGGTTTAACAAATAATTTAGAGAGAAGATTGCAACAGCATTTTCAAGGGAAGAGTTCCACAACAAGAGCCTATCGACCATTTATCTTGATTTATAGCGCATTATTTGAAACACGAATTGAAGCAAGAATAAATGAAAAAATATTAAAATCGGGAAGTGGTAAAGAATTTTTAAAAAAGAATTATGCGCAGGTGGCGAAACTGGTAGACGCGTACGTTTGAGGGGCGTATGTCGCAAGGCATAAGGGTTCGATTCCCTTCCTGCGCATTTAAAAAAAGACTGACGCGTACGCCTGCCTGCCGGCAGGCAGGTTTGAGGGGCGTATGTCGCAAGGCATAAGGGTTCGATTCCCTTCCTGCGCATTTTATATTCTATTAATGAAAAAAAATTCCCCCAACGCCATTCAAGTTTCCGCCAGCATTTTAAGTGCTGACTTTTCCCGCCTAGGGGAGGAAATCAAAAGATGCGAGGCCGCCGGCGCCGATCGGTTTCACGTTGATGTGATGGACGGTCATTTTGTTCCTGTGATCACGATGGGTCCGCTTATAGTCGCGGCGATCCGTTCATTGACCGCCCTGCCAATTGACGCGCATTTGATGGTGGAACATCCCGGTATGCATTTGGAGCAGTTTATTGCCGCTGGCGCGGACAGTATTTATTTGCACGCGGAATGTTACGGAGTATTGCGGCCAGCGTGCCGCGGGCTGGGACAATTCCCCAAAGAGGTCGACCGAATCGATGCCGCGCAGATTTTATCGGATATCGCGAAAATCCAAAAGGCGGGGAAAAAGGCTTTTGTCACTTTGAATCCCGGCACGCCATTGTGTTTGGAAGATATTTTGCGCGCGATCGACGGGGTACTCATCATGTCCGTCAATCCGGGATTCGCCGGTCAGGCGTTTAAACCGGAGGCGGTGGAAAAGATCCGTCAGTTGAGAAAAATTTATTCCGGAGATATCGCGATTGACGGCGGGATAAATGCTAAAACCGCGCCGCCAGTTGTCGCGGCGGGCGCGAATATTCTCGCTGCGGCCAGTTATTTATTCGCCCCCCCTGATATGCGGCCAGTCATCGACTGTTTGCGACAACTTAAAATTTAGCGCTTACCGCGATTTCCTACCCTTCTTTTCTTTTGTCCCGCACACAGACGCTCTTGTCGATACTCTTAGCGTATTTTTTCAGTTCTGCGCCGATTTCGCCGATTTGCGCGACGTGGGTGATCGGCCGGGTCACGTTGCTCACAATTCCGATGGAAATCCCGAGGAAGCCAAATTTCTGCTCGACGCCTTGCCGGTCTTTGGAAACTATATAACCGCGGGCCCGGTCCGTTTCGTTATAAAACAAAGGCGCCCGCGCATCAAATTCTTTGACCACCGCGTCCCCGACTTGGTCGATAATACTGTCTTGGCAGATAATCACAAAATCGTCGCCGCCGATGTGGCCGATAAAAGAATCTTTGCCGGCGATGCCTCGGCAATGTTTGATCAAGATTCGCGCGGTTTCCTTAATTACTTCATCGCCTTTTTCAAAACCATAAATATCGTTATAGGATTTGAATTTATCCAAATCCGCGTACCCCACCGCAAAAGGACTTTTTTCCGAGATATTTTTTTGCAGTTCTTCCATAATCGAAGTATTGCCGGGCAGCAAGGTGAGGGGGTTGGCATCCAAACTCCGGTTGGTGCGGCGCAGAATCATTTTGATCCGCGCCAAAAGTTCGTCGGGAGCGAAGGGTTTTACCATATAGTCGTCCACGCCGGCCTCGATTCCGCTGATGCGGTCATGCACTTCGCCTTTTCCGGTGAGCATAATGATCGGAATATGCTGCAACAGAATATCGCTTTTCATGGCGCGGCAAAAATCCCGGCCGTTCATGATGGGCATATTAAAGTCGCAGACGATGAGATCGGGCATCACCGTGGGAACCATTTTAAGACCTTCCGCCCCGTTCGGGGCTTGAATGACTTCGTAATATTCCGACAGGGTTAATTCCAAGACATCTAAAATATCCGGGTCATCGTCGATGGTTAGAATTTTTTCACGTTTCATGCTTATCTCAAGGTGAATGGTTTTTAAGAAATCGGCGCGACGGGTAAAGTCAGGTGGAATGTTGTCCCTTTGCCAATTTCGCTGGTGACCCAAATTTTACCTTTGTGCGCTTCAATGATGCGTTTGGTTAAAACTAAACCGAGGCCGGTGCCTTTGATGTTTTGATGAATCGCGTTGTCGGCCCGGTAGAATTCGGTGAATAATTTCGGCAAATTGTCTTTGGGGATGCCAATGCCCGTGTCGGCAATCTCGACTTTGATCGTTGCCGCATCGACTAAACTTCCCGTCACGGTTACGCGTCCGTTTTCTGGAGTGAATTTTATGGCGTTGCTGAGAATGTTGATTAAGGCCCGTTCCATATGCGCGGAATCTAACAACACGTCCGGCAGAGTAGGCGGCATATCGATTTTCCATTCGATTTTTTTATCGCGCATCTGCGGGGTGAGCAGATCGATGACGTTATCAATGATTTTGGCGAAATTATTTTTTACGAAGGCCATTTCCACGCGTCCGGATTCGATACGCGCGATGTCCAAAAGTTCATTGATCAATTTAACGAGGTTATCGGAATGGGTATTGATTTTTTCCAGCCGGGTCTTGACCGCCTCGGGAACGGCGCCTAATTTTCCGGCCATCAGGATAGAGGCGTATCCTTTGATGGAAGTCAAAGGCGTGCGCAACTCGTGCGAGACCGAGGAGATGAATTCGGATTTTTTGCGGCTCGCCTCGCGGACCTGTTTGAGCGCTTCTTCCAATTCGCGCGTGCGGTGCAGGACCTTAGATTCCAATTCTTTGCTGGAGCGAAAAATTTCTTCGAACAGACGGGCGTTTTCCAGGGCTTGGCCGATTTGGGTGCCGAGGATCGCCGCGGTTTCTTCATCCCCTTGCGTGAGGATGTCCGCGTGGGAAGGATCGCCTAAGAAAATCACGCCAATAAAACCGTTTTGGGTCAAGATCGGCGTTAGGACAAAATTGTCGCATTTGAAAACCCGGATGAGTCCGTCTTTTTTTTGCTTAGGTGTTTTTACGGAAGAAAAAGATTTGCCTTCTTCCAGCGTAGTCCGCAAGTAGAGGTCATACTGCAAGGTCTGTAAAATGATTTGGATCTCATCTTCGTGAAACCCGGTTTGAACGCGGACGGACAAGGCCTTGTCTTTGTTGATAATCACCAGCAGGGTTTTTTCAAACCCGATTTCATGGGCCAGCGTTTGATTAAGGCGCTGAAAAATTTCCGTTTCGTCGAGCGTCGTGCTGATAAGGCGGGAAATTTTCTGTAAGGTGGTTAGATCGTTTAACCGTTTGTCTAACTCTTCTTGGGTTTTGTTCAGTTCGAGATCTGTTTTGACGATTAGTTTGGCTTGCGTATCCAACTCATTGAAAGAATGTTTTAATTTTTCCACATTATTTAAAAATTGCCGATTCTCCCGGCTTTTATAATAAAGCAAGGCGGTAAAAAGGCCGCATACGGCAAACGCGCCTAAGGTGATGTTGATTATCGGTTCCATAACAATCCTTTGCTGTCACCAGACATCGCGGAAATATTGTTATTATAAAAAGATAAACCAGACAATGCAAATAATCAATCAACGACTTAAGCGCTTAGTCCTTATTCTGAAACCGCAAGTATTACCATGCTTTCGTTTTGCACGTGGGGTTGATTGAATTTTTCGGCAATTTTAAACGGAAAAACTTCGCCGTTAGAATACATCCCTATAATGGGAATGTTTTCGCCGAGAATATTTTTCACCATGGCGATTTCTTGGAAGGCGCCGCGGCCCAAAAGTTTTAAACGCGAAACTGACTCAATAAATATAAGCAGTTTCAATGGCCGATTAGCGGTCATCTGTTGGATTTCTGCGGCCGCTTCTGTCGCCGCGTTTTTGCAGGAATCTTTGTTGCCGATCATCAGGTGCACTTCCGAACCGGGGGGCACATTTCCCTGGCAGACGACACTGCCGTCTTCGAGTATGCCGACAATGTTGCGCAGCAAATATTGATGGGCTTCTTCCAC
>JADFXQ010000019.1 GCA_015233495.1 Candidatus Omnitrophota bacterium
ACACCTGGCGTTGATTGCGCTGGAAAAGATACGCGGGAAAAGCCTTTCGGCAAAAATCGATGAGGTTATTTCCAATGTAGGATTCGCTTTGATGATTGGTTTAGCGGTATTTGTTTTTTACAGTGATTTTTCTCGTTTGGGATGGATTGATAAAATCAAACATCTATTTGGGTAAAAGGGTTAGGGGGGACAGTTTATGGCCGGCGAAGATTTGCGGGATAAAGTTAATAAGTATTTGCTGCAAAACGCTGATTTTATGCAGAGCAAAGACAAGATGACCGAGGAGCAGTTACGCGCCGCTGCCGACCGGGCGATCAACGCGATTGTTCATGAACAGCGTCTTGAAATTACGGTGGAGCAGCGTTACGCGGTGATTCGGGACTTGGTGAGCGCGGTGGTGAGTTTGGGACCTTTGCGTCAGCTGATGGAAGATCATAACATTACGGAAATCATGGTCAATGGGCCGGCGCGGATTTATATTCAGCGGCGCGGTAAGATTGAGCTGACGGACGTTCGTTTTGACAATCAGCGCCAATTGATGCATACGATTCAGAAAATTTTAGCGGGCGCCGGCTCCAATAAACGGGTGGATGAATCTTCGCCGTTTTGCGACCTTTCTTTATCCGACGGATCGCGGGTGAATATCATTATTCCGCCCTGTTCCACAATTGGGCCGGTCATGACGATCCGCAAGTTTCGCGAAGATATCACGACGATGCAACACCTCATTGAATTGGGCGAGATAAATCAGCCTATCGCGGATTTGATGTTTGCGGCGATGCAGGCAAAATTGAATGTTGTTTTCTGCGGTTCGACGGGATCAGGCAAAACAACGGCGCTCAATGTTTTTTCGGCGCATATTCCCGAAGAAGAACGGATTGTGACGATTGAAGACACGCCGGAATTGCGTTTGAAACAGCAACACGTTGTCGGATTGGTTTCCAAACCGGCGAATATTGAGGGCAAAGGCGAAATCACCATGCGGGATCTGTTCATCAATTCCCTGCGGATGCGGCCGGACCGGGTAATTGTCGGCGAGGTGCGCGGCGGTGAAATGCTCGACATGATCGAGTCAATTTCGAGCGGACACAGCGGATCTTTGGCTATTGTTCACGCCGAAACGCCGGAAGATTGTTTTCACCGGATGGTAACCATGATGCTGATGACCGGAATCAAACTGCGGACCGAGGAGATCCATCGGCAAATCGCCACCGCGATTGATTTAATTGTGCATATCGAATTATTCATGGATGGGTTGCGCCGGGTGACATACGTGACGGATTTGTGGTGGGACCGGGAAGCGAAGCAGCCCAAACTGCGGGATATTTTCAAATTTGTGCAAACCGGTCGACGAGAAGATGGACGCATCTTGGGAGATTGGCGCTTAGATCCGTTGAAACCGTCTTTTTATCATAAATTGGAAAAAAGAATGGTGGCATTGCCGGCAGGTTTTTTTGACATTTAAATTTTGTCATTTGTCATTTTGGTCAGGATTGAATACCTATGTATTGGTCAAAATATTTTATTCCCACGCTCAAAGAAGCGCCGGCGGGAACCGAAGCGATTAGTCATCAATTGCTTTTGCGCGCGGGCTTGGTTCATATGCTGACCGCGGGGGTGTATACGTATTTGCCTTTGGGGTACCGCGTTCTTAAAAATGTGGAGAGGGTGATTCGTCAGGAGATGAATGCGGCCGGCGCGGCGGAGTTGTTTATGCCGTGTCTGCATCCGTTGGAACTTTGGAAGCAAACCGGCAGAGATGAAGTATTAAAAGACGTCATGATCCGTTTTAAAGACGGACGCGGCCGGGAGATGTGTTTGGGCCCGACGCATGAGGAAGTGGTCACGGATCTGGTGAAAAATTTTGTGCAGTCCTACCGCCAACTGCCGGTGATCTTATATCAAATTCAAACTAAATTTCGCGATGAAATGCGCGCCCGGTTTGGGATTGTCCGCGCTTGCGAATTCATCATGAAAGACGCGTACAGTTTTGACCGTGACGCGGCAGGATTGCAGAAAAATTACGCCCGGATGGAAACGGCATATCGAAATATTTTCAAACGTTTGGATTTGGACGTGGTGGTCGTGGCCGCGGATTCCGGAGCCATGGGCGGAAAAGTTTCGCATGAATTCATGGTTCCGGCCGAGATTGGCGAGGACGCGGTTGCCGTTTGCGGGAGTTGCGCTTTTCGCGGCGGAGCGTCGGTTTTGGAAACCGCGGGGGGTGTTTGTCCCCAATGCGGACAAAAAAACTTGGCCAAATCGCCGGCGCTTGAGTTAGGGCATATTTTTCAATTAGGCGTAAAATACAGCGCGGCGCAACAAGCCTTGTTTTTAGACGAGAAAGGCGAGCGTCAGCCGATCATTATGGGATGTTACGGTATCGGCGTCAGCCGGGTTGTCGCCGCGATCATTGAAAAACATCATGATGAAAAAGGAATTATCTGGCCGAAAGCCGCGGCCCCTTTTGATGTGGAAATTTTAACTTTACCCGGTCCGGACGACGCGGAAGGTGTCGAACCCGCTGCCCGGGAATTGTATCGGGCGTTAACCGAATGGGGGATGGATGTTTTAGTCGATGATCGTCCGGACAGTCCGGGCCGTAAATTTAATGACGCGGATTTGATCGGGATCCCGCTGCGGGTCACCATTGGACGCAAAAATATGGCGCAAGGGCAGATAGAGATTAAAGTCCGGGGAACCGGTGCAATGGTTTTAGTCCCGCAGCAAGAGGCTGGTGGTCGTATCAAGGAGATGATTGCCAAATTATGACGGATGCTTTACCGCAAAATCTTGACGCAGTCTTGGCTGTGATCTTAAAAGACACGCAAACCGAAGTTGTGGAACTGAATATCCGCGCCGCGCGCACGGAAACGGTGATTGACCTCTTGGTGGATAAAATTGCGGGTGGAATCAGCATGGAGGAATGCGGCCAGATTAACCGGCGCTTGCGCGAGGGATTGACCGCGCAAGGGTGGAATACGGACGCTTTCGTCATCCAAGTCGCTTCGCCGGGATTGGACCGGCCGCTGAAAACGGTTCGTGATTTTTCTAAGGTTCTGGGCCGAATGGTCAGGATTCACCTGAACACGACTTTTCGTGATAGAATAGAATATATAGGTATAGTCGTGAAGGTTACGGAACCGGCGGTTTCGATTGAAGATAAAAAAAGGGAGGTTATTCTTATCCCGTTTGATAAAATTCAGAAAGCCGTGCAAATCATCGAATAAAGTGTAAAACAAACGAAAGAGGAAGGGAAGGTCATGGATAATAATGAATTATTAACGATTCTAGAGCAATTGGAACGCGATAAAGGGATTGACCGCGAAATTTTATTTCAGGCGGTGGAAGCGGCAGTGGCTTCCGCTGCGAAAAAATTGTGGACAGTGGGTAAGGAAGAGGAAGTCAAAGTGACCCTCGACCGTAAAACCGGCAAGATTACAGCGTATGCGGGAACGGAAGAAATCCGCTCCAGCGAATTTGGCCGGATCGCGGCGCAAACGGCCAAACAGGTGGTGATCCAAAAAATCCGGGAAGCGGAAAAAGACGTAGTTTTCAATGAGTATAACGGACGCATCGGCCAGATCATCAGCGGCAGTGTTTATCGCTTTGAAAAAGGGACAATCATCGTGGATTTGGGGAAAACCGAATCGCTGATTCCCCGCAAAGAACAATCCGGGAAAGAAGAATTCAAGCAGGGCGACCGTATCCGCGCTTTGGTCTTGGATGTCCGGCGGGAAACCCGCGGCCCGGAAATTATTTTATCCCGTAGTCATCCGCATTTCGTCAAACGGTTGTTTGAATTGGAAGTCCCGGAAATTTACGAAGGCATCGTTGAAGTTAAATCCATTGCCCGGGATGTGGGCGAGCGGACAAAAATCGCGGTTTATTCCAAAGACGAGAAAGTCGATTGTGTCGGCGCTTGTGTTGGTATGCGCGGGTCGCGCGTAAAAAACATTGTCAATGAATTGCAGGGCGAAAAAATCGATATTGTCCGTTATTCGGACGATATCAAAGAATATATCCAGGCGGCTTTATCGCCGGCGGAGCTTTCGCAGATCCAGTTAAGCTATGAAGATAAAAAAGCGAATATCATCGTTGCGGATGATCAATTGTCGCTGGCTATCGGCAAGCACGGGCAAAATGTCCGCTTAGCCAGCCAGCTGGTGGGATGGGAATTGGATTTATTTACGTTCGAGCAGTGGAAAAAACTTCAGGAAGAGGATGATAATTCGTCAGAGGATCAACCGCTGCCGCCGATCGTTGAAACCTCGGCCCCGGCTACGGAGAATCAAGCTGCGCAAACCGAAGAAGGTTTATAACAAGGGATGGTTTTTTTATGAAAGTATTGGATTTGGCCAAGGAGCTAAAAACAACTGCCGATGATGTTCTTCTGACGTTAAAGTCTTTGCGCCTGAAAGCCAAAGGGGAAGATCAAGAATTGAACGATGTCGTGCTTTCAATTTTACGCAGAGAATATAGCCGTCCGGATAAAAAACGGGCCGCGCCTTTACCCCCGCCGCCTCCGGCCGTTGCGCCGGCGGCTCCGGTTGAGCCGGTTATTGCCGAAGAAAAACCTGCGGTGAAAACGCGGAAGAAGAAAGCGGAAGATTTGCCGGCGGAAAAGGGCGGATCATCCGCAGAAGAAAAGCCAAAACGAAAAACCGTTAAGGCAAAAACAACGGAAGCCGTCAAAACGCCTAAGGCCAAAAAACCGGCAAAAGAAAAAATTGAAACGGAAATTGCGCCGGTAAATGAAATTTTAGTTCAACCGGTTGCGAAAACCGCAGCGGTTATGCCTGCGGAACCGGTCAAATCCGTTGAGCCGGTTATTGCGGCTGCGGCAGCATCACCGTCCGCGGCGGAGAAAAAACCAAAATCCAAAATCAGCCGAGAGCCGGTCATTACCTTAAAACCTTTAGCGCGCAAACGCCGTAAAAGCGGACGCGATGAAGATGGACCGCGTTCCCTTTCGCCGGCGGACACCGGAGCTCCAGTGTCCTCATCCGCAGACGCCGCCGCAAGCGCGATGGGAATTGCGGCAGGGGAAGTTGGCGCGCCCGACGAACGCGTGCTTCAGGAAATTCAAATTGATCTTCCGATAACGGTTAAAGAATTGAGCACGCGTATTCAGCAAAAACCCAGCGCAATTTTGACTTCTTTGATGAAAATGGGCTTGTTGGCGCATATTAATCAAAGTTTAGGCGAAGAAATCGTAAATAAATTATTATACGAATTCGGTTTTTCTTTAGCTCGGGTGCGGACACAGGAAGAACAGTTGATTGATCAACATCATACCGAAGATGAAACCCCTGAATTATTAAAACCGCGCGGGCCGGTGGTTACCTTGATGGGCCATGTCGATCATGGTAAAACCACGCTTTTAGATAAAATTCGCAAGAGTCGGGTCGCGGATACGGAACACGGCGGGATTACCCAACATATGCGGGCCTATTCGGTATTAACGCCCAAAGGCCGGATCACTTTTTTGGATACTCCGGGACACGAGGCATTCACGTCGATGCGGGCCCGCGGCGCGCATATTACGGATATTATCATTTTGGTGGTCGCGGCGGATGAAGGACTGATGCCGCAAACTCTGGAAGCGATTGACCATGCGCGCGCCGCGCAAGTGCCGATGGTCGTGGCATTGACCAAAATCGATAAAAGAAATATTGATTTGGACCGGGTCAAAAAACAATTGGGCACAGTGGATCTACTTCCGGAAGATTGGGGCGGCAAGACTGTCGCGGTCCCGGTTTCAGCACTGACCGGAGAAGGGATTGATACGCTCTTGGATATGGTTCTTTTGGAAGCGGAATTATTGGAATTGAAAGCCAATCCGGACAAATTAGCTTCCGGTATCGTCGTGGAAGCGCATATGGACGCGGGAAAAGGCGTAGTGGCAACCTTGATCATCCAAGGGGGAACGTTAAAAGAAGGGGATTATATTGTCGCGGGACCGCATTACGGCAAGGTCAAAGCCATGTTTGATGACTGGATGAAAAATGTCAAACGGGCCGGGCCGTGCATACCGGTGGAAGTGATCGGGCTGCCCGAAGTTCCCAACGCCGGCGAAATGTTTTATGCCGTCGAGGATGAGCGTAAAGCGCGCGAAATTTCCGGTCAGCGCATGGAAAAGGTTAAGCTGAAAAAGTTACAATCAACCCAGCGTTTGACTTTGGAAGATTTATACGCCCGGACTCAGGATGGGCAGGCGAAAGAATTGAATATTATTATCAAGTCCGATGTTCAGGGATCTTTAGAAGCGTTGCGAGATTCTTTAGCTAAGATTCCGAGCGATAAGATCCGTTTAAAATTTATTCATCTTGGCGTGGGAGATGTGAATACGTCGGATGTTGTTTTGGCGCTGGCCTCGAAAGCGATCATCATCGCTTTTCATGTCGGTATTGACACCCGGGCCAAACAGGAGATGGAAAACGATCCGGTGGATGTCCGGCAGTACCGGATCATTTATGACGCGGTGAATGAGATCCGCGCCGCGTTGGAAGGGATGTTGGACGCGAAAAAGATCAAGCGGTTTATCGGCCGGGTCGAGATCCGGGAGGTTTTCAAGTTGACGAAACATGGGATTGTTGCCGGGTGTTATGTGCAAAAAGGGAAAATTACCCGTAAGGTTAGCGCGGATGTGATTCGCAACGGGGAGATTGTTTTCTCCGGGCATATTTCTTCGTTGAAGCGGTTTAAGGATGATGTGCGCGAGGTGACCGAGGGCATGGAATGCGGGATCACAGTCTCGAATTTCACCGGTTATGAAAAAAGCGATCTGATCGAAGCGTATGAAGTTGACTCGATCGCGCAAAAATTATAATAAGACACAGGACACAAGACGCAGGACAGAAGTCAAGCCCGTTTTTATATAGATGATATTTTGCAGTATCTGCCGGATTGTTCTTATTCAAACATGACTCTCAAGCAGAATACTTGTGTCTTGTGTCTATTTAAAGGTTGTTTATATGAAACCAGTTGTATTTAGCGGTATGCGGCCTACGGGAAAGTTGCACTTAGGGCATCTCGTCGGGGCTTTGAAGAATTGGGTGCCTTTACAGGATACGCATTCTTGCGTTTATTCGATTGTGGATTGGCATGCCTTGATGGGCGAGTATGAGCAGAGCAAGGCGATTACTTCGAATGTTTATGAAATGGCTTTGGATTGGCTGGCTTGCGGGTTGGATCCGGACAAATCAGTGATTTTTGTTCAGTCGGATGTGCCGGAGCATTTGGAATTGCAAATGGTTTTTTCCTGCATTACGCCGTTAGGCTGGCTGGAACGCAATCCGACGTATAAGGAACAGTTGCGGGAGATCAAGACGCGGGATTTGCAGACGTATGGGTTTTTGGGTTATCCAGTTTTGCAGGCCGCGGACATTTTGCTTTATCGCGCCACGGCTGTGCCGATCGGCGAGGACCAATTGCCGCATTTGGAATTGAGCCGGGAAATCGGCCGGCGGTTTAATTTTATTTTTAAGGCGGATTTTTTCGCGGATTGCAATCCGATTTTGACGGAGACGCCGCGTCTTTTGGGGTTTGACGGACGCAAGATGAGCAAGAGTTATCAAAACGCGATCAATTTGTCGGACACTCCCGAAGAGATCAGGAAAAAAGTCATGCAAATGATCACTGACCCGTCGCGGATCAAATTGACGGACCCCGGACATCCGGACGTGTGCCAGGTTTTTTCGTATTATAAGGTATTTATCGGCGACAAAATAAAAGAAGTTGAAACCTGTTGCACTGGCGCGAAAATCGGGTGCACAGAATGTAAACGGAATTTGGCAAACATTCTAACAGAAAAATTAGCGCCGATCCGCGAGGCGCGCGCGGCCTGGGCGGCGAAACCTAAAAACGTTAAAGACATTTTGGATTCCGGAGCGCAAAAGGCAAGAGCCCTGGCTCAGGAAACTATGCGGCAAATCCGCGCGATTATATTCTGATGTCATCCTACAAACTTCGTCTAGACGTGTTTGAGGGCCCTCTCGATCTTCTTCTCTATCTCATTAAGAAGAATGATATCGATATTCAAGACATTCCCATTTTAGAAATCACTGAGCAGTATATGCAGTATATAGAAATGATGCGTCTGTTGGACTTGGACGTGGTGGGCGATTTTTTGGTCATGGCTGCCACATTGCTGCAAATCAAATCAAAGATGCTGCTGCCGCCTGACCCCAGTGAAGTTGAAGAAGAGGAGATTGACCCGCGGGAAGAATTGGCGCGCCGGTTATTAGAATATAAAAAATTCAAGCAGATCGCCGAAGATCTGCAAACCCGGGAAGCGCGCCGGCGTGATTTTTTTAGCCGTTCGGTTGAGCCGGACACGGCGGACCAGCTTATCTTGGAAAGCCGGGAAGTGTATTTTGAGGCGAATCTGTTTGATTTGATCAATGCCTTATCAAACGCGCTTAAAAAAGTCCCGGAAGAAGTGATTCATGAAATCGTTAAGGACAATTTTACGGTGGAGCAAAAAATTCATGATGTTTTGCACTTGCTTTTGGATCAGCCCAGCATCGCGCTCAGTCAATTATTCGTCAAAGCCCGTAGCAAAGTGGAAGCGATCGTCACTTTTTTAGCGGTATTAGAATTGATCCGGTTGAAAGAAATCAAAGCTATTCAAAAATATTTGTTTGGTGAAATTGAAGTGTCGCGCAATACGGAAAATATGATTCCGCCGGCAATCTAAAGAACAAAAAACGGATTATGGAAGACGGACGAAAAATCATCTTTAACAAAGAGTCTGAGGAAGACAGTGTTTATAGCTTGTCTTTGCGTCCGGCGGTTTTGAACGATTTTGTCGGCCAAAAGGATTTGGTCAATAATTTGCGGATTTCCATTCAGGCCGCGCGGCAGCGGGGAGAGCCCCTGGAACATATGTTATTTTCCGGCCCTCCGGGTTTGGGCAAAACCACGTTGGCCAACATTGTCACGCATGAGATGAACGCCCGGATTACGATCACGTCCGGACCGGCGATTGAGCGGGCCGGAGATTTGATCGGGGTCTTGACGAATTTGGAAAAGGGGGATGTGCTGTTTATCGATGAAATCCACCGGTTGTCCAAAGTCGTGGAAGAATTTTTATATCCGGCCATGGAAAATTTCAAGATTGATTTTGTCGTCGATAAAGGTCCGTACGCGAAGACTATCAATTTTAATCTCAAACCGTTTACCTTGATTGGCGCGACAACCCGCAGCGGGCTTTTGGCCGCGCCGTTACGGGACCGGTTTGGAATTTTTCATCATTTGGATTTTTATGAAACCGCGGATCTGGCGGAAATCGTGCTGCGGTCGGCCAAAAAATTAAACGTCGATCTATCGGCGGACGCGGCCCAAGCCTTAGCCAGTCGATCTCGGGGCACGCCGCGGATCGCCAATCGTCTTTTGCGGCGGGTACGGGATTTTGCCCAAGTCAAGACGCAGATGAATAAGATTTCATTAGAATTGACCGCTCAGGCGATGCAGACTTTGGCAATTGACGATCAAGGCTTAGACGACCTGGACCGGCGCATGTTGAATGTCATGCGCGAATTTTACCATGGCGGGCCGGTCGGTATTGAGGCTTTGACGGCAACCTTGAATGAGGAGATTGATACCCTGGTGGATGTGGTTGAACCTTATCTTTTGAAAATCGGATTTGTCAAACGTACGGCGCGCGGCCGCGCTTTGACGTCTAAGGCGTTAAAACATTGTGGAGTTAAAATTGCCGCGGGGGCAGGGGATTCGGAAGAATTGTTTTCATGAATATAACCGCGTTAGCCAAAATTTTTATTTTGTCTGGCCTCCTCTTGACGGGTATGGGAATTTGCATCTGTCTGGGATGCAAGATCCCGGGGTTAGGACGTTTGCCGGGAGATATTTTGATCAAACGACCCAATTTTGTTGTTTATTTCCCTCTGATGACCTGTATCCTCATGAGCCTGGTTTTGACCTTTCTATTAAATCTATGGCTGCGAAAATAATACGATTTTTATTGCTGGGCTTGATAGCCCTTGGCGGAATACCGCGTTTATCCAGCGCGGCCTGGGACGAGCATCCTGCGGCATTATCCGCGCCGCTAACGAACAGTTCGATTAAATCCGCGCCGCGTCAGGTTCGGGTCTTGGTTTCTAAAAATATTGATAATTTTATTTTATCGACGCTGGGGCCGTATCGTCTTGTTGACTACGCTTCCGGCAAAGAAATCAACTTTCGACTGCGCAAATCCCGGGTGGTGGGACTGGCCGATGGGATTCATATTGGGCTATTGGCGACCCGTAGCCGGCGGGTCCGGCTGATCACCGATGATGACATTTCGCTTTATCCTCCCCGGCGGGCTGCTCGGAGCAACCCTGCGTCCGGCTCAGAATGGGACCGGGCCTCGCGACGGCGTTATCGGGAGATTATAGATATAATTTTAGATGCCCGGCAGCAATTAACGGTGATCAATGTTGTTGATCTGGAATCTTATGTCAAGGGAGTTTTGTATCACGAAGTTTCGCATCGCTGGCCGGTGGAGGCGATTAAGGCCCAAGCAGTTTGCACGAGATCGTATGTCTGTTATCAAGTCCAAGAAAACCCGAAAAACGATTATGATGTGACGAGTGATATTTATTCTCAGGTTTACGGCGGACGCGGCGCGGAACGGTTCCGGACAACTATTGCCGCAGAAAAAACGCGCGGGCAGGTTTTGACGTATCAAGACAAGATTTTACCGGCATTTTTTCACGCGAATTCCGGAGGACACACTGAAGACGTGAACGCCTTATGGAATTTCGGGGATCTGCCGCCTTTGCGGGGAGTCGTCTCGTTGCAATCCCTGGGCCAGCCCAATGCGCAGTGGAAAAAAAATATGCGGTTAAAAGATATTCAAACACAATTAACCGCGTCGGGTCATCCGATTGGCGCGATCGTGAATCTGGAAATTTTGGAACGCAATCAAAGCGGAAGGATCAAAACATTACGCATCACGGATCAATCCGCCAGACAATTACTAATCGCGGGAAAAGATTTTCGGCAGATTGTGGGGCCGAATGAGATCCGGAGCAACAATTATTCGATCGTCATTAAAGGTTATTTTATCGATTTTTTTGGCAAAGGCTGGGGGCATGGTGTGGGGATGTGCCAATGGGGCGCGTACGCAATGGCGGAGCAGGGCAAAACGTATGAAGATATTTTACGGTTTTATTATCCGGGCGCGGACATGATAACGTTGGATGAGTGGGAGAAAAAAGCTTTTAAATAGAGGTAATATCTTTTTCTCCGGTATTTTTTCGCTGTTAAAGTCGGGACAAGACGGCGGTCACCAAAATTTATTATGAATTTAAAGGATTTTTATTTCGATCTGCCGGAACATTTAATCGCTCAGCATCCTTTGCACCGCCGGGACCAGGCGCGACTGATGGTGGTTAATCGAAAGACAGGAGAGATCCGGCTGGATATTTTTCGGCGGCTTGGAGCTTATTTGCCTCCGGATAGTTGTTTGGTTGTGAATGACAGCAAGGTCGTGCCAGCGCGTTTGATTACGCGCCGTAAAACCGGCGCGGCAGTTGAAATATTTTTGCTGCGGCCTTTGGGGGATGGATATGCTTATGAAGTGCTGCTGCGACCGGCGCGGCGGCTGAAGATCGGCGAGAAATTTTTGTTTTGTTCCGGAGCCTTGATCGCGGAGATCATCAGCAAAGAAAATCCGACGGTCCGGTTTAACCGCAAAGATATCGGGACGTTTTTAAGACGGGTGGGACATATCCCTTTGCCGCCCTATATTCGTCGGGAAGACACGGCCGAAGACCGCAAATATTATCAAACGGTATACGCGAAAAATGACGGGTCAGTCGCTTCCGCCACCGCGGGACTGCATTTTACTCCAAGTCTGTTGGACCGATTGCGCGGATCCGGGCATACTACGGAAAGCGTGACATTGCATATCAATTACGGCACGTTTAAGCCGGTGGAAGAACAACGGATTGAAGATCACGTCATGCACTCGGAGAAGTTTCACATTGAACCGGAAGTTTATGCAAGAATTACGCAAGCAAAACACGACGGCCGCCCGATCGTCGCGGTGGGGACAACAAGTTGCCGGGCCTTGGAATCAGCAGCGCGAGCTAAAGAATTAAAAGGCGAGACCGACATATTTATTTATCCGGGGTATCAGTTTCAAACCATCGATGCCTTGATCACCAATTTTCATCTGCCGCACAGCACCCTGTTGATGCTGGTCGCGGCGTTCGCCGGACACGCTTTGATGAAGCAGGCGTATCAGGTTGCAGTGAAGGAGCAATATCGTTTTTTCAGTTACGGCGACGCGATGCTGATCATTTAAATTGTCGGGGCGCCCGTCGTTCGGACGAGGCCGTATAACGGGCGCCCACAAGGGGCGCCTCTACAGTGGGGGTTGTAACGAAAGGAATTCAGCTGATCATGAATTTTTTTAAATTAATAAAAATCGACAACACTTGCCAAGCCCGTTTGGGAACGGTGCATACCCCGCACGGTGAAGTGCCGACTCCATTTTTCATGCCGGTCGGCACAACCGGGACAGTGAAGACGCTCAATTTTGAGGATTTGCGGCAAATGAATTCGCCGATTGTTTTGAGCAACACCTATCATCTTTTTCTGCGGCCCGGGTTAAAGATCATTGAAGCGGCGGGCGGGTTACATGGGTTTATGGGTTGGGAGCGGGCGATTCTGACGGACAGCGGCGGATATCAGGTTTTCAGTTTAACTAAATTACGAAAATTGACGGATGAAGGCGTAAAATTCAAATCCCACATCGACGGATCGTCGCAGTTTTTTACGCCGGAGGAAGTTGTTAGGATTCAGCAGGTGTTGGGATCGGATATGTTTATGCCCTTGGATGTCTGCGCGCCGTATCCCTGCGGCCGGCGGGAAGCGGAAAAATCCGTCGAATGGACGACCGCTTGGGCGCGGCGTTCCCGGGATTATTTTGACAGCCATCAGTCCCAGAGCCGCAAGAAACAACGGCTGTTCGGCATCATTCAAGGCGCGACCTATCAGGATTTGCGCGAACGATCGGCCCGGGAAATTCTCGACATTGGTTTCGACGGCTACGCGATCGGCGGGGTCAGTGTCGGCGAAACCGTCAAAGAAATGTTTGAGGCGTTGGGCCACGTCATGCCAGTGTTGCCGGAAAATAAGCCGCGGTATTTTATGGGCATCGGTTTGCCGGACCAGATTGTCCAAGCAGTCGGCGAAGGGATTGATATGTTCGACACCTGCATCCCAACCCGTTACGGCCGCCACGCCTCCGCGTTCACCAACCGCGGCAAAATCATTCTGCGCAACTCGGAATTTGCCGAAGACTTCGGGCCGATCGACGCGGATTGCGATTGTTTCGTCTGCAAAAATTACACCCGCAGTTATCTGCGCCATTTGGCGGGCTTAAAGGAAATCACCGGTCTGCGTCTGATTTCCTATCACAACGTCTATTTCTACGTCAATCTGATGCGCCGTATCCGCGAGGCCATAGAAGCTGACCGCTACGCCGAATTCCGCCAGGAATTTTTACGTAAATACAAATCAGAGTTAGCGGAACTTTAATGAATTTTTGATTTGCTTTTTGTTTGATAAAATGTATACTTTAAGTAGACATTTATAGGAGGGCTCATGCAAACCACAGTCGTTGATCTTCGTTATCGGATGCGGGATATTTTAAAGGCGCTTGACCGTCGGGAACGGGTTCAGATTCTTTATCATGGACGGATCAAGGGAGAAATTGTCCCCGCGGGGGAGCCTTCCGGCGGATTGGTTGAGGAACATCCTTTTTTCGGAATGTATCGGGATCATTCTGGTTCGGTTGATAAGACGATGAAGGATTTGCGCAAAGGACGAACGCATGCTTTTTGATACGGATATTTTGATTTGGGTCCAAAGAGGGAATACGAAAGCGGCAAGGCTGATCGATCAAGCGGGGGAACGGTTTATCTCCGCGCAAACTTTTATGGAGTTGTTGCAGGGAGAGTCACACAAACAACAACAAGACAAAGTAAAGGCTTTTTTGACCCAACGCAATTTTATGATTTTGGCTTTTACGGAAAATATCGGCCATCGAGCTATGGTTTATATGGAGCAATACGCCTTGTCGCATGGGATCACCGTTGGTGACGCGATCATTGCCGCGACAGCCGCGGAAAATGATTGTGTTTTGGTCTCGGGAAATGAAAAACATTTCAAGCCACTTTCGGATATTAAACTCAAAATTTTTCGTCCGGATTAGTTTTTTAAAAGATTGGCCTAACTATGCGTTTTGACATCATCACGATTTTCCCGGACATGATTCGTCCTATGGTTAATGAGTCTATCTTGAAACGGGCGCAGGAGGCGGGGCGGATTGAAATCCACATTCATGATCTGCGGGATTACACCAAGGATAAACACCGCAAGGTGGATGACCGGCCGTTTGGCGGCGGGCCGGGCATGGTCATGTCTGCCCAGCCGATTGTCGACGCGGTCAGAAAGATCAAGGGACGGCGCAAGGCTATGGTAATTTTGACTTGTCCCAAAGGAACGCCGCTTACCCAGGCCCATGCGAAAAAGCTGGCAAAAGAAAAAAATTTAGTTATAATATGCGGTCATTATGAAGGGATCGATGATCGGGTGAATGATTTGGTGGTGGATGAGAGTTTATCGATCGGAGATTATGTGTTGACCGGCGGGGAGTTGCCGGCAGTGGTTTTAGTGGATTGCGTGGCGCGGCTGGTCCCCGGCGTATTGGGACGGGAATCGTCGTTAACGGATGAATCATTTGAGGCGTCGCGCCTTGAATATCCGCAATACACGCGTCCCGCGAATTTTCGTGGTCACCCGGTCCCGGATGTGTTATTATCCGGGGATCATAAAAAGATTGACGCCTGGCGGCGGGAGCAATCGCTGGCTGTGACAAAGAAAAATCGGCCGGATTTGCTGATCGGCACGAGGACACAGGACACAAGATACAAGACACAGGACACAAGACACTGGACACAAGACACAATTAAGGAGCATTCATGGTAAAAAATATTGGAGTATTGCTTAAAAGTTTGGACGCGAAGCAACTTCGCAAAGATATGCCTGAGTTTAATGTCGGCGACTCGGTGAAGATGATGGTTAAAGTGCAGGAAGGCGATAAAGTCCGTCTGCATCCGTTTGAAGGCACAGTTATCAGCAAAACCGGCCGGGGTTTCCATGCGACATTTACCGTGCGGAAAGTTTCGTTTGGTGAAGGCGTGGAAAGAATTTTTCCTATTCATAGTCCGGTGATCGAGAGTATGAAGGTGACCAGCCGCGGGGAAGTTAATAAAGCCAAACTATATTATCTGCGGACCAGAGTCGGTAAAGGATCGCGCGTTAAAAAAGCGCAGGAACAACAGTCTAATGAGGCCCCAGTCGTCAAAGAATAACCAGCGGGGATATGGCCCGGATTGGCAATATGAAGACCGGGCTTTGGCCCAAGGATATCAGCGGATCGTTGGCGTTGATGAAGCCGGCCGCGGTCCTTTGGCGGGTCCGGTTGTGGCGGCCGCAGTTATTATTCGAACGCGACAGTTTTCTTCGGTTATTCAAGATTCCAAAAAACTCACAGCTCAACAGCGCGAGTGCGCTTTTGCCGAAATTATGGATAAAGCCTATTTCGGCATCGGCTTGATTAGTCCCGCGGTTATTGATGAGATCAATATTCTGCGCGCCACGTTTTGGGCGATGACCAACGCAATCGAGCAGGTCATAGTGCAGATGGAAAAAGTGGAAGCCCAGGAAATTTCTGCTAGCCGGGTGTGTTTGTTAATTGACGGCAACCGGTTTCAATCGGATTTGCCCTATGCTGTTCGAACCATTGTCCGGGGTGATGAACAAGCATTCTCCATAGCCTGCGCTTCGATAGTGGCAAAAGTCACTCGGGACCGGGTGCTCGGCTATTACGATAAAATTTTCCCGCAGTACGGGTTCTCCCGTCATAAAGGTTATCCAACGCTCGAACACCGTCAGGCCATAAAAGAATTCGGTCTGACCATGATACACCGTAAGACATTTGCCGTAAAATGACCATCGAAAATTTTGACAATATCGTAGAGGCAGACCCTGCCAGGCCTGCCGGCTTGTGGCCGCCAGTGATCGTATGAATTATAAAAAAATTCCTGAAAATAATAATCGCACAAAAGGCGATATCGGCGAAGACCTGGCGGTGGAATATCTCATCCGTAAAGGTTATGAGATTATCGAGCGGAATCACAGCAACCCATTCGGCGAAATCGACGTAATCGGCCGCAACAGCGGGAACCTGTGTTTCATTGAAGTGAAGAGCCGTGCCGACGACGAGGCGGGCTCACCGTGGGAAGCCGTGACGCGGTATAAACAAAGTAAAATTATCCGCGCTGCCCTTGGGTACATTATGCAAAACAAGGTGGCCGGTCAACAAGTCCGGTTTGACGTCGTAGCCGTTTACCCAAAAACCGGCCAAGTGGAACTGTTAAAAAACGCGTTTGAAAAAAGCTCCGCCGGCCGCTGGGTCCCGCCGTTTTAAGGGTCAAAACTTCAAAGAGGCTATATTTTAAAAATCTATTCGACTTGATCGTTAATGTCTAAAAATACGATTTATGAAAAAATCCCACTTTCGAAGCAAAATAACCGCGGCATTTAGCTTGATTTGCTTTTTATTTGCAAGCCCGCCTGCCGGACAGGCAGACGCAATCCGAATTTTTAAACCTCAATGTGGAAAAAGTTTTGATTTTTTCCACTTTCAGGTATGACTTTAGTGTTTAAACTCGTTGAAAAATCACGATTCATTCGTTAAGATATTCCAGTCTTAATTTTGCGTCATTGAGGGTTTATCACTCGGAAAGGGTTTATGGCAAAAAAATATCGTGATTATCAGATAGCGGAATATTTGCAAGTGTTGTCGGCCCGGGAGCCGGTGCCGGGAGGCGGGTCGGTTGCGGCTTTGACGGCCGCGCTGGCGGCCGGGTTGTTGGCCATGGTCACGCGGTATAGTTTGGGCCGCGGGGCGGCGAAGCCGGTGGAGCAAAAATTGGCACGGTTGCTGACGGATACGGATAAAATCCGGGACCGGTTTTTGGATTTGGCGGAGGAGGATTCGGCGGCTTATTTGGCCGTGGTCGCGTCGCGCAAGGGCACGCCGGCGGAAAAAAAAGCGGCGCAGAAACAATGCGACGCGGTATTAAGAGAAATGAAGCGTTTGTGTCCTAAGGCAGTTGGTCTGGCTCCGTATTTGGTCACCCACGGAAGTCCGTATTTATTGTCGGACATTGAAGTCGCGGTGGAACTTTTAAACGCGGCGTTTAATTCGGTTCTGGCATTGTCGCACAGCTAAAGGCATCAATATGATTATTGACGGAAAAGCTTACGCGCTTAAAATCAAAGAACAACTCAAAATAGACGTGGCGGACTTGCGCCGCGTTTCTCAACGACCGCCTTGCATGGTCAATGTGGCGATTGGCGGGAATCACGCGATTGACGCTTATGTTAATTCGCAGCGTAAGGCCGCGGAATATATTGGGATTGATTATCAGATGAAGGAATTGCCCGGAGATATTTCTCCGGATGATTTGGGCAGAGTTTTGCGGCAAATGAGCGATGACCCGACAATCGACGGGATAATGATTCATAAGCCGGTTCCGGCGCAGATTGATTATGGCCGGGCCGGCAATCAAATGAGCCCGGAGAAAGATTTGGACGGCAGTCATGCGGTAAATTTAGGCCGGATTTTGCTTGGCGAAAAAGGGATTGTTCCGTGTACCGCGGCCGCGGCTATGGAATTGATTCTTTCCACTGGGATGCCGTTGCGCGGCAAAGACGCGGTGGTGATCGGCCGCAGTGAAATTGTCGGCAAACCCCTCGCGTTGTTGTTATTGCAAAAATCAGCGACTGTGACGATCTGCCATTCCGGCACGAGTGAAGCCGGGAAATTGGCGGCGCATATCAGTCGGGCGGATATTGTGGTCGCCGCGATCGGCCGGGCGGAAATGATCAAGGGAGATTGGATTAAACCGGGAGCGGTGGTCATTGATGTGGGCATTAACGCTTCCGCGTCCGGCGGATTAGTCGGGGATGTGGAATTTAAATCCGCCGAGCAGCGGGCGGGTTTTATCACGCCCGTTCCCGGCGGGGTTGGGCCGGTGACCGCGGTGATTTTGATGCGCAACTGCGTTGAGGCGTTTAAAAGGCATATCGCAAAATAAGGTTTGGGCCGCTTAATTCAAATGAATTCTAAATAATTGTCTGATACCCGGAAAGATTTGGCAGAAAGAAGATTTTAAGATGAAACAAGTTGTTATTGTCGGCGGTTCCGCGGCGGGCGTGGCGATTGTCGAAGCTTTGCTGCCCCGCGGGGAATTTGAGTTCACTTTTTTTTTAGCGGATGATTGTCTGCCCTATTCTCGCGAGCGGATAGTTGATCTGGTCGCGCCGGAAGGTCCGGCGGATCGGGGGGAAATCAAGCCCAAAAGTTTTTTTGCCCAACCGGCCGTTCGGGTCATCTTTCAGCAAACCATCTCCCGCATCAATTTTAAACGCCGCAAGATTTTCACTGAAGCGAAAGAGCAGATTGATTTTGACATTTTAATCCTCACGGAAATGACGGCTCCGGTTTGGCCTCAGGCGCGCGGCCGTAATAAGACCGGCGTATACCATGCCAGTCGTTTGAGTCAGGCCCGGGTGTTGGCCGAGGCTCTGCCCTCGGTCGAGACGATCGTGATTGAATCGGAATTTCTATCGGATTTGGCTTTAGCCGCCGCGTTGAGCCGCCGGAAAAAAGAAGTCCTGTTGTTTGTGCCCTCAGCGGGATGGACGACCGCGTTAAGTGAAGAGCATTTGAAATGGTTAAAATCGCTATTAGGAAATTCCGGGATCCGATTATGGGAGAATGAGGCTATTGAAGAAATTTTAGGCGATACGGAAGTGAAGGCGGTGCGTCTCAAATCTGCCAAAAAAGTCCTTGCCAGCCAGGCGGTGATTTTTTCAACGCCCTTTGAAGACTTGCGGCCTATAGAGCAGACCGAGTTGTCGTTGGATACAACGGTTATTGTGAGTGGCCGGATGCGAGCTTCAGTCGAGAATGTGTTTGGCCTGGACCGGATGATTTGGCCCAAGGGCAACTTGCAGAGCGCGTCTTTTTTAACCCCAGATGTTTTGTGGCAAGCGCAGACGGTGGTTCAGGAAATATCCTCGGACCTGGCTTTGAACCCGCTTTCCCGGCCTTTGTCAGTTTTTAGTTTTAGTATAGCCGAAACAACGTTTGACATGATAGGCTGCCTGCCAGCCGGATTAAAACCCGCAGAGGCCATATTTGACCCAATTGCCGGATCTTTGTGCTTAGTCTTTGCCGTGGAAGGACAGGTCGTCGGAGTTTGTCTGATTAACTTACGTAAAGATTTTGATAAATTCTTGCGCTTTGTTCAGCAACGGGTTAATCTAATAGAAGTCCGGGATCAATTAACGTAACCGCATTTTATAGTCTGGGTTTCCAATTTTCCAAAGCTTATCTTTTATCGAGCGAATGAAATTTTTTATTTGCATAACCACGGTTTATCCATTATGCTTAGTAAGAAGTTTTTTGGGTTAGTCTTCCGGAATATCGTTTTTATAGCGTCCATCATTTATATTGTCGCCGCTTCTTATTCTTTCGTTTTTGCCGAATCCGCTTTCAAAAATAATAAAGCGCCCCAATGTTATCAACAGGCTCTGATTGAGCAGCATAAAGGGAATGTCGCGGAAGCTTTCGCGCTTTATCAACAGGCGATTTTATTGGAGAATGATAATCCC
This sequence comes from Candidatus Omnitrophota bacterium, assembly GCA_015233495.1. Classification (GTDB taxonomy): domain Bacteria; phylum Omnitrophota; class Gorgyraeia; order Zapsychrales; family Zapsychraceae; genus JADFXQ01. The sequence continues at coordinate 19,768 of JADFXQ010000019.1, forward strand.
GTGGTTTTGAATGAGATGGGGGTTGCGGCGGAGCAAGCTGGTTTTCCGGATAAAGCGGAGCAATTTTATTTAAGGGCGAAAGAGAACGATCCGGGCTATTTGCCGGTTTACATGAATCTCGCGTATCTTTATTTGGGGCGGGGAGAACGTTCTTTGGCGGCAAGGTTTTTTCGGGAACGATATGAGCGGTCGGGTCCGCACGATATGTGGGGCGAAAAGGCCAAAACGGAATTGTTGAAAATCGATCCGCAATATCAGAACGTTATCTTGCAAAAGGAATCTTTAAACCTGAACGTAGAAGTGACGCGAAAAATCCAACAGGCGTTTAGCGCGGACGTTGAGCAGGCGCAGCAGCATTTCAACTCAGGCCAGAAAGCTTTTCAGAGCGGGCAGTTCGAGACGGCGATGACGGAATACGCCGAAGCGTTTAAATTATCGCCGGACGATCCGAAAATTTGGCAGGCGAATGAAGCGGCAGCCGCGGCTTTAAAAAAGAAAGAAAACGCGGAAAGAGCTCAAAAGGCGATTGAGCTGTTAAAATCCGGCGACTACAGTGCGGCGCGCGATGAAATAAAAGCTTTGGAGTCCGGCGATTCCAAAGCCCTGAATATTAAATGAAATTAACTCACTTGTGCGGATCCATACTTAAGGTTAAAACTCGCCGCGTTTAAACGCAAACGTATCTCACCAATGAAGAATAATCCTCATGTGCAGAAAACATTGTATTTAATCGACGGGCATACGTTGTGTTATCGCTCTTTTTACGCGATCCGGGAATTGACTAATTCCATCGGACAGCCGACCAACGCGGTTTACGGCTTTGTCAATATTTTGCGTAAAATTATCCGGGATTTTGCGCCGGAGTATTTAGCGGTTTGTTTTGATGCCGGGAAAAAAACCCACCGGCAAGCGACTTATGCGGAATATAAAATTCAACGGCCGTCGATGCCGGAAGAATTGCGTTCCCAGATTCCGTTGATCAAGCAGGTTGTCGACGGTTTTAATGTGCCGATTTTTGAAATGGAGGGGTTTGAAGCCGACGATATTATCGGCACGTTGACCCAACAAGCGTCTGCGGTCAAGATGGACGTGGTCGTGGTTACGGAAGATAAGGATTTGTTTCAATTGGCGCGGGAGGGGGTGCGGATTTATAGCGCCCGGAAAGACGAAATATTCGATGCGGCAGCCTTAAAAACCAAATTGGGCTTTGATCCTAAATTGATGCCGGAATATATCGGTTTGGCTGGAGACGCGTCTGACAATATCCCGGGTGTGAAAGGGATCGGAGCGGTAACTGCAACGAAACTAATCCGGGAATTTGGGGATTTGGACCGCATTTTGGCGCAGATTGAAACTGTGGAACCCCCGCGGATCCGGCACAAAATTGTCGAGCAGAAAGATAATGCTTTGTTGAGCCGCGATTTGGCCAGACTAATGCTGCAGGTTCCTTTTCGTCCGGATTGGGAGGATTTGAAAGTCAAAGCGCCGGACGGCGCAAAATTATTCAAATTATTCAAGGAATTAGAATTCGCTAAATGGGCCCAAGAGTTTCAGGCGCAGGAAGCGGAAATAACCGTTCCGGCCGCGCCGGTGGTCACGGCGCCTCTGAAAAATTTTGCTGAGCTGGCGGATCAAATTAAGCGGAAAGGCCGGTTCGCGTTTTTGTTAGACGCGCCGGATAACCAGCGGATGTTCGCGGAAGGTATAGCATTGGTAGTTGAGCCGGGTCAGGTGATCCGGATGGATGTGAGCGCTATATCTGATCTGTTGCCCATTTTGGCAGACCCTGGCATTTTAAAGATTACCCACGATGTTAAAGCGGTAAAAAAATATTTAATCGAGAACAATAAAGACCGGGAGGATAAAACGCTGCTTTCGGTGTTTGACGCGCTTTTGGCGGCGTATTTGCTCAATCCCGGGCAAGCTTCATTTCAGATTCCGGATTTGGTCTGGGAATATTTAAAATTTGCTTTGCCGGAAAATGCGCATTTTTCTCAAAAAGCCGATGGGGTGGCCCGGTTGTATGAACCATTACGCCAGGAGCTTAAGGCTAAGGAATTGATCCATTTGCTGGATGACATTGAGCTGCCTTTAACCGATGTTTTGGCGCGTATGGAAATCGCGGGTGTTAAAATTGACGTTGACTATCTATCCGGAATGTCGCGGGATTGTGAAGCCAAAATCCAAGATTTGACGAAAAATATTTTTCGGGCTGCGGGGGAAGAATTCAACCTCAATTCGCCCAAACAGTTGAGTCAGGTTTTATTTGAAAAACTAAAATTGCCGCCGGTAAAAAAAACTAAAACGGGTTTTTCGACGGACGAAGAGGTCTTGCAAAGCCTCGCGGCCCAGCACGACGTCCCGGCCATGATTTTGGAATACCGGCAGATCGCGAAATTAAAATCAACGTACATTGACGCTTTGCCGGCCCTGGTGAATCCGTCCACCGGCCGGATTCATGCAGTCTTTGATCAGACCGGAACGGAAACTGGAAGGTTAAGTTCCTCCCATCCGAATTTACAGAATATCCCGGTCCGCACCGAAATGGGGCGGCAGATTCGCAAGGCATTTATCGCTGAAAGCGATGGTTGGGCGTTGTTGGCCGCCGATTATTCGCAGATTGAACTGCGTATTTTGGCGCATTTATCCGGCGACCGGGGTTTGACCAAAGCTTTTGCCGAAGGTCAGGACATTCATCAATATACGGCGTCTTTGGTGTTTGATGTTCCGGAGCGCCAAGTCACTCCGGAAATGCGTTATGCGGCTAAACGGATCAATTTTGGAATCATTTATGGGATGAGCGCGTTTGGTTTGGCCAAAGATTTGGCTTTGCCGCAGGCCGAGGCGCAACAGTTCATTGATAAATATTTTTCCCGTTATCCTGACGTGAAAGCGTTTATGGAAGGCCAGATCAAGTTTTGCGATCAACATGGCTACGTGGTCACCCTGCTCAATCGCCGGCGGTATATCCCGGAAATCCACAGTGCCAACGGCCAAGTGCGTCAATTTGCCCAGCGTCAGGCCATCAACGCTCCGGTGCAAGGGTCGGCGGCGGATTTGATAAAACGGGCGATGATTGACGTGAGCGCGGAGCTGCTTACGAAAAAAATGCGCTCGCGCATGATTATTACCGTGCATGACGAACTTGTCTTTGAAGCCCCCGAAACGGAAGCGCAAGAATTGGCCCGGTTGGTCCGGACCAAAATGGAAAAAGCGATTCAATTGAAAGTGCCGTTAGTCGTTTCCCTTAAAAAAGGAATAAATTGGTTGGAGATGAGAGAATTCCGAGATGTGCCGCTTTAAATATAGGCATTGCTGCATATAACGGATCAGAGAGTCAACGTGCTGGAGATTATATGAAAGTTGTTTTTTGCGCTTCCGAAGTTTATCCCTTCGCCAAAACCGGCGGGCTCGCCGATGTATGCGGCTCTTTGCCGTTGGCTTTGGAAAAAAACGGGGTAGATGTCGAAATTTTTATGCCGCTGTACCGTTGTGTGGATCGGAATAAGCACCAGGTCAAACAGATCAATGACGGGCTTTGGCGAAGCACGATTGGGAAGAATATAACGGTTCATTTTATCGCCAACAGTTTTCTTTATGACCGGGCGGGGCTGTATGGCGAAGGGCATGGGGATTACGGTGACAATTTAGACCGGTTTCAGTTTCTTTGCAGTCAAACATTGCAAATGTTGCGACAGGCGCCGCAGCCGCCGGATATCATTCATTGTCATGATTGGCATACCGCCTTGATCCCGGCGTATGTGCGCGAACGTTTTCGAGAGGACACTTTTTTCCAGAACACCAAAACGGTGTTAACTATCCATAACTTGGCGTTTCAAGGCGCTTATCCCGCTGGAGATTTTAATAAAATCGGTTTGCCGCGGCATTTATTCAATAATCAGATTTTTGAATTTTACGGCAAACTAAATTTGCTGAAGGCCGGGATACATTACGCTGACCGGGTGACTACGGTGAGCGAACAGTATGCCAGAGAGATTCAGACCCGGGAATTCGGCTACAATATGGATGGGGTGCTCCGCCATTATCAACAAAAGTTGGAAGGGATCATCAATGGTTTGGATTATGACATCTGGAATCCGGAAACGGATTCTTTGATTTCGCGGACATTCGACCCGGCGACTTTTGGTGAAGGGAAAGCGGCGAATAAAAAATTTCTTCAGGAACGCTGCGGATTGCCGGTTCAACCCGGGACGCCGCTCGTCGGTTTTGTCAGCCGCCTGGCGCATCAAAAAGGCGTGGATCTGATTTTGGACGCGATGGGGGATTTATTGTGGGACGACATCCAATGGGTGTTTCAAGGCGTGGGGGACATTGGGTTTCAAAATCGTTTGAACGGACTGGGCTGGCACAATCGGCATAAGATGTCGAGTCAGGTCAACTTCGACGAGTCTTTAGCGCACGCGATTTACGCGGGCGCGGATTTTTTGATCATGCCGTCGCGCTATGAACCCTGCGGGTTGAGCCAAATGATCGCGTTTCGCTATGGAACAGTGCCGGTAGTGTTTCGCACCGGCGGCTTAGCCGACACGGTGATCCCTTACGACGATCCGCAAGGCCGGGGCAATGGGTTTATGTTCACGCATTATCACCGGCAGGCCCTGGTAGATTGTGTGCGGACCGCGGCCTATGTTTTTAAGGATAAGCCGCGTTTTGAACATATCGGACGCAACGCTTTGGCGGTCCGTTTGACTTGGGAGCAGTCGGCGGCCCGTTACCAAAAAATTTATGACACTTTATGCACGTCATCGCAGTCACCGGTAATATAGGCTCGGGAAAATCGACAGTCGCGAAAATGTTTGCGGCTTATGGCGCGGACATTTTTGACGCGGACGCGGCGGCCCGTTCTTTGCTGGCTCCGGGAGGGAAATGCGTGTCTGCCGTCCAGAACGTTTTTGGCGCGGCCGTCATGAAGCGCGGCCTTATTGACCGGAAAAAGTTGGCGGTTTTGGTTTTTGCCGACTCGCGGACGCGGCGGCGTTTGGAAGCTATCGTTCACCCCGAGGTGAAAAAAATATTTTTTGCAGTTGTTAAATCGGGATGGCGCGAGGATCCGGATAAAATTCTCATCGCCGACATCCCGCTATTGTTTGAAGCGCATCTGCACCGCTACGCGGATTGGATTGTGGTGGTGAAGGCAAAACGGGAACAGCAGTTAACCCGGGTTATGCAGTCGCTGGGGATTTCCCGCAGCCAAGCGGCGCGTCGCAATCGCGCTCAAATACCGCTGAAAGAAAAAATAAGCTTAGCGGATTTTATTATAGATAATACCGGAACGACTCAACAAACCCGAGAACAGGTGAAAAAGGTATGGGACTCAATTCAGAAAAAAATCCAAAAATAAATACGGAGGTTAATACCATGGAACGAAACGAGGGGCGCGAACGTGCCGAAACCAATGGCGACGTGAAGATTGATAGCGCGGCTTTAGCCAATCAAATGGACATTACTAAGCTCAAAGATATGACCATGACGGAGCTTAATAAATTTGCCAAAGATTTGGGCGTCTTGGGCATCAGCGGCATCCGCAAACAGGATTTGATTTTCAAACTCCTGGAGGCCCAGGCGCAGAAAGCGGGTCTGATGTTTGGCGAAGGGACCCTGGAAATTTTGAGTGAGGGGTTTGGATTTTTGCGCAGTGTGACCTACAATTATCTGCCTTGTCCGGATGATATTTATGTTTCTCCGTCGCAAATCCGGCGGTTTGATCTGCGCACCGGCGACACGGTCAGCGGTCACATCCGGCCGCCAAAGGAAGGCGAAAAATATTTCGCTTTATTGAAAGTGGAGGCAGTTAATTTTGAAAATCCGGAACAGTGCAAAGAAAAAATTCTGTTCGATAACCTGACGCCGGTTTATCCGTTTGAACGCCTCACCTTAGAAACGCAGCCGAAAGAAATCTCAACGCGGATTATCGATATGTTGAGCCCGATCGGCAAAGGCCAGCGTGGTTTGATTGTGGCTCCGCCATACAGCGGGAAAACCGTTTTGTTGCAGAAGATCGCTAATGGGATTACGATCAATCATCCGGACACCGTGCTCATGGTCTTGTTGATCGACGAACGTCCGGAAGAAGTTACGGATATGCAGCGCAGCGTCAAAGGCGAGGTAGTGGCCTCGACATTTGATGAGCCTGCCGAACGGCACGTGCAAGTCGCGGAAATGGTTTTGGAAAAGGCCAAACGTTTGGTGGAGCACAAACGCGACGTGGTCATCCTTTTGGACAGCATCACCCGTCTGGCCCGGGCGTACAATACGGTTGTGCCGCATTCGGGCAAGATTTTGTCCGGCGGCGTGGATTCCAACGCTTTGCATAAGCCGAAACGCTTTTTTGGCGCAGCCCGGTCTTTGGAAGAAGGCGGCAGTTTGACGATCATCGCCACGGCCTTGGTCGATACGGGAAGCCGCATGGATGAAGTCATCTTTGAAGAATTCAAAGGGACCGGCAATATGGAGCTCCAATTGGACCGCAATCTGTTCCAACGCCGCGTCTATCCGGCAATTGATATCAAACGTTCCAACACTCGGCATGAAGAGAAATTGGTTCCGCAGGACGATTTACAAAGGATTTGGCTATTGCGCAAGGCGATCAACGACCTGAACTCGGCTGAGGCTATGGAACTTTTGATTGACAAAGTGGGTCGATTTAAGTCTAATAAAGAGTTTTTGGACAATATGAACAAATAACCACTGAGCAGATCCCGGATCTGCTCAGGTCAAATCGAGGAGTAATGTTTATGCAAAAAGAAATTCATCCCAATTACGGCCAGGCGGTTATAACCTGCGCTTGCGGCAACGTCATCGAGACGCGGTCGACGAAAAAAAGCATTAATGTCGATATTTGCGCGAATTGTCATCCGTTTTTCACGGGGGATAAAAAATTCGTGGATACTGCCGGAAGGATCGAACGCTTTAAGAAGCGTTATGACAAAGTGAAGAAATAAAGGAACCGCGCCGGATCGCATTGTCCCGATGGCGCATAATCTTGCGTGGGGGCTGACGGCGTCTTGTTTTGATGATGCGTAATTTTCGTAGGGGCCGACCTCGTGTCGGCCCGTTATCGGTGTGGATAAAATGAATCTGCCATTAGATAAATTGCAAAAATCAGAGGAACGGTTTGCGGAATTAGAAGGGCTTTTAGCCGATCCGGCGGTTATCGGGGATCAGAGCCTTTATCAAAAAAGCGCTAAAGAATACGCAGACTTGACGTCATTGGTAACCGTGTTTCGCGAATATAAAGCCGTGTCCGGACAGATTCGGGAAATGGATGCTCTTTTGGCGGAGAAACACGATCCGGATTTTGGGCTATTAGCCCAAGAGGAAAAAGTTTTGCTGGCGGCGAAAACCGCCGCTTTGGCGAATCAATTAAACGGCATTCTCAACCCGCCCAAAGCGGAAAGCGACCGCGCTGTTATTTTTGAAATCCGGGCCGGAACCGGCGGTCAGGAAGCGAGTCTTTTCGCGGCAGACCTTTACCGGATGTATACCAAATACGCCGATCAAAAAAAATGGGAAGTGGAAGTGATGAATTCCCATGAGTCAGAAACCGGCGGGTTTAAAGAAATTATTTTTAGCATTAAAGGCAAGGGTGTGGTAGATCGGCTCAAGTGGGAAAGCGGCGCCCATCGGGTCCAGCGTGTTCCGGCTACGGAGGCATCGGGCAGGATCCACACCTCCGCGGCTACCGTCGCGGTCATGCCGGAACCGGAAGAAGTCGATGTGGTAATCAATCCTCAGGATTTAAAAATCGATGTATACCGTTCGTCCGGCCCGGGGGGCCAAAGTGTCAACACCACGGATTCCGCGGTGCGCATCACGCATCTTCCTTCGGGCGTCATTGTCACGTGTCAGGACGAACGTTCGCAATTGAAAAACCGAATGAAGGCCATGCGGGTTTTACGCGCGCGTCTGATGGATAAAATTCAGCAAGATCGTTTTGAAAAAGAGACCCGGGACCGCCGATTGAAAATCGGTTCCGGAGACCGCAGCGAAAAGATTCGCACTTACAATTGGCCCGACCGACGGGTAACGGACCATCGGGTGGGCTTCACCTCGCATCAGTTGGAAGCGATGATGAACGGTGATTTGGACGAATTAACCACCGCGCTTATGAAAGCGGATGAGGAAGATCAACAATGACGGAAACAGAGTTGATGTTGACGTCGCTTTTGAACTGCCGCCGCTTGGATTTATACCGGGATTCCCTTTCGCTGACCCCGTCCCAAGCACAAACTTTGAAAGCCATGCGTTCCCGCCGCGCCGCGGGTGAACCCTTGCAATATATTCTGGGAGAAACGGATTTCATGGGTTATCCCATCCGCGTTAATTCCGCAGTATTGATTCCTCGGCCCGAGACGGAAATATTAGTCACGCAAACACAACAAGCGATGCAGAAAATTTTTCCATTGGATGATACTATGCATATAATAGATGTAGGAACAGGTTCGGGTTGTATCGCTATAGCTTTGGCAAAGCTCATTCCCAGCTGTCGAATCACCGCCATTGATGTTTCATTGGAAGCTTTGGCTTGTGCCCGGGAGAATGCGTTGCTTAATGCGGTTGAGCGGCAGATTAATTTTCAGGAAATGGACATGGATATTTTTTTTAATCAAAGTCACGCGGTTGCAAAAACGTTTCAGGTGATTATTGCTAACCCGCCGTACATTCCAACTGCGAAAATTGCCGATCTTCCCGCTGAGGTGCGGCAGGAACCATGGGCCGCCTTAGATGGCGGCATCGACGGGATAAGATTTTATCGTGCCCTTTTGGCTGGAGCGAGGCTGCGCTTGACTTCTCCCGGTCTTTTAGCTTTGGAGTTCGGCGACGGCCAAGAACGTCAGATCGCGGATTTAGTTTCGGAAAACGGACATTATAAAAATTGCCAATTTTTGCTTGATTATACTCAGACACCACGAGTAGCATTGATATATCGATAGCTCGGCCAGCGGGAGTGCGGCGGGCGGCAGTTCTGTACAACAATTAAAGGATCAATTATGGATAAATTGGTTATTGAAGGCGGGAAACCGCTCAAAGGGGAAGTGTTGGTAAGTGGTTCGAAAAATGCGTCTTTGCCAATTATGGCGGCAACGTTGTTAACCGATGAACCCTGCGTGATTCATAATGTGCCGCGTTTGCGGGACACCTTGACGATGATCAAATTATTGAAATCCTTAGGAAAAGTAGTTGAATTTGAAAATAACACGTTAAAAATCACGGCCGGGAAAAAAGCGAGTTATATCGCGGATTATCATTTGGTTTCGACCATGCGCGGCTCATTTTGCGTGTTGGGTCCTTTATTGGCTAAATTGGGGAAAGCGAAAGTGTCTTTGCCCGGCGGATGCGTGATCGGCGTGCGACCGGTGGATTTGCATTTAAAAGGGATCACTCGGTTAGGGGCGACTTTGGATATCGACTCCGGGTATATCTTCGCCAAAGCGAAAAAATTGCGCGGCGCGCATGTTTATTTGGGCGGTGGTTTTGGCTCTTCGGTTTTAGCGACCGCTAACGTGATGATGGCCGCGGTTTTGGCTGAAGGAGAAACCATTATTGAAGCCGCGGCGTGTGAACCGGAGATCGAGGATTTGGCTAATATGCTGGTGTTGATGGGCGCGAAGATCAAAGGGCAGGGCGGACCGCGCATCGTGATCAATGGCGTGCATCGTTTAAAAGGGGTCAACAATTACCGCATCATTCCCGACCGGATCGAAGCCGGGACTTATATTTTATTAGCCGCAGTCACGCGGAGTCCGATCTTGATTAAAAATGCCGATCTCTCGCATTTGATCGTTTTATTGGATATTTTGGAACAAGCCGGCATTACGGTCACGGAAAAAGACGGCGTGATCCGCGTTAAAACTGGAAAAATTTTTAAGCCGGTGAGTGTAACCACCTACCCCTATCCGGGATTTCCGACGGATTTACAGGCTCAATATTTAACCCTCATGTCTTTGGCCGACGGGGTGAGTGTGGTTACGGAACGGGTTTATCCGGACCGGTTTATCCATATCGCGGAAATGAACCGCATGGGGGCGAACATCCGTAGGGAAGGGACGAACGCCATTGTCCAGGGCGTCAAAGAACTGCGCGGCGCGCCGGTCATGGCTTCGGATTTGCGCGCTTCCGCGGCCTTGGTGTTGGCCGGCTTGGCGGCGCGGGGACGCACGGAAATTCACCGGATGTATCATCTGGACCGGGGGTATGAAAATTTAGACGAGAAATTGGCCGGGTTAGGCGCGGTGGTTTACCGGGAGAAAGAATAAATGGTTCTGATGATCGACAATTATGATTCCTTTACTTATAACTTAGTCCAATATTTGGCGGAGTTAGGCGCGGCAACGCGCGTTTACCGCAATGATGCCTTGCCTGTCGACGAAATAGCGGCATTGGCGCCGCAGGGAATTGTGATTTCTCCGGGGCCGGGGACCCCGAAAACCGCGGGGATTTCGGTGGAAGTGATTCGCCGCTTCGCGGGGAAGATTCCTATTCTCGGGGTTTGCTTAGGTCATCAGAGCATTGGCGCGGCCTACGGCGGCAACATCATTCGCGCTCAGCAATTGATGCACGGGAAAACCTCTTCCATTTCGCATGACGGAAAAGAAATATTTGCCGGCGTCGCCAATCCGTTTGACGCGACGCGGTATCATTCTTTAGTCATTGAGCGGCCGACTTTGCCGGATTGTTTAAAGATCACGGCGACTACCGCAGATGAAGAAATCATGGCGGTTCGGCATAAAACGCTTCCGGTCTGGGGCGTGCAGTTTCACCCGGAGTCGATTCTCACGACCGAAGGGAAAAAAATTCTAGCCAATTTTTTGCGGTTAATTTGACAGCGCTGGTGACGGAAAGGCGATGCTTATGCTCGAGATTATTCAAAAATTAAACAAATACGAAAATTTATCTCCGGATGAGATCCAAGCCGCTTTTCGCCTCATCATGAATGGCACAGCCGGGGAAGCTAATGTCAAAGCGTTTTTGCTTGCTTTAAGGGCGAAAGGCGCGACCGTAGAAGAGATTACGGGCGCGGCCACAGTGATGCGGCAATTCGCTTTGCCGGTGGCGTCGCATCAACCGGTGATCTTGGATACTTGCGGCACCGGCGGGGATCGGTGTCACACTTTTAATATATCAACGCTCAGCGCGTTTGTGATCGCCGGGGTGGGGGTTGCGGTCGCGAAACACGGCAACCGTTCCGCGTCCAGCCGTTGCGGCAGCGCGGACGTTCTGGAAGCTTTGGGCGTCAGCCTGTTGGTAGAAGAAAAAAATGCCGGGTTATGCTTAGACGATGTGGGGATTGTGTTTTTGTTTGCGCCGGCGTTTCATCCCGCGATGAAAAATGTGGCCACGATTCGAAAACAAATCGGACATGACACGATTTTTAATCTTTTAGGGCCGTTGACCAATCCGGCGGAGGCCACGCATCAGATCGTCGGGGTTTACCATCGGGACTTAGTCGCGCCGGTAGCGACGGTTTTAAAAAATCTCGGGTTGCAACGGGCGATGGTTGTGCACGGCAATGACGGTTTAGACGAAATCACCACCACGGAGCAGACCTTTATCAGTGAATTCAATGGCGCCGACATTGTTTCTTATGATATCACTCCGGAAGAGTTGGGTTTTAAACGGGCGAAGCCCTTAGATTTGACTGGCGGGGATTTGAAAGAAAATATTCGTATTTTTGAAAGCGTTTTGGATGGCGAGCGTGGACCCAAACGGGATATTGTGGTTATCAACGCGGCTTACGGTTTGTATCTATGCGGCCGGGCCAAGACGGTTGCGGAAGGCGTAGAATTGGCCAAAGAATCGTTGGACACCGGGAAAGCCAGACAAAAATTGGAAACCCTTAAAGAGTTTTCTCGGCGGATCGAGGAAGTTAATCGGGGACGCAAGGCATGAGCCGGATTTTTCTCGATGAAATTGTGGCGCAAAAACGCGCCCGCATTGCTTCCCGCAAAACATATTACGCGTCGTTATGCCGAAAATTCGATCAACTGCCGCGCGCCTCGCTGGTCCGCTACCGGGTTTTTCAAAAAGCCTTGACTGCGCCGGGCAAGACGAACATTATCGCGGAAGTAAAAAAGGCTTCGCCTTCGAAAGGTTTGATTCGTCCGGATTTTGATCCCGTGCAAATCGCGCGGGTTTATGAAACACACGGCGCCGCGGCAATCTCCGTTTTAACCGAAGAAAAATATTTTTTGGGAAGCGCTGCGCATCTTAAAAAAATCGCGGATAACGTTCATATTCCTGTATTGGCCAAAGATTTTTTTATCGACGAAACGCAGATCCGGGAAGCGGCGTTTAACGGAGCTTCCGCGGTTCTGCTGATCGCGGCAATTTTGACCGATAACCAGATGCGGCTTTTTTTGGATTTGGCCGCACAGCTCGATTTGGACACGCTGGTTGAGGTCCATGATCGTCTGGAATTACAGCGGGCCATGGATTGCGGGGCGGACATCATCGGGATCAATAACCGCGATTTACGTACTTTCGCGGTGGATTTGAAGATTGCCGCGGATTTGATCCCCCGCGCAGCGGCGGGCATAACCATTGTTGTGGAAAGCGGATTATCCACAACCCAAGAAATAAAACAATTTCAATCGCTGGGAGCGTCCGCTTTTTTAATCGGCGAGAGCCTGTTACGCGAGCCGGACATGGGGAGAAAATTAAATGAATTGTGCCAGAGTTAAAATTAAAATTTGCGGGTTAACGAATATCGATGACGCGGCGAAATCGGTTTATTACGGCGCCACGGCCTTAGGATTTAATTTTTATAAAAAGAGTCCGCGTTATGTTTCGCCGAGCAAAGTCCGCCGGATCGTTGAAGCTTTGCCTCCGTTGGTGACGCCCGTAGGAATATTCGTCAATCAGAAAGAACGGGCGATCCGGGAGATTCTAAAATTTACCCGGATTGCTACGGTCCAGTTTCACGGCGAAGAAGATCAGGTTTTTTGCAAGCGTTTCTCCGACGTCAAAGTTATCAAGGCCTTCCGGGTGGGGCCGGGTTTTGATCCCGAAAGCGTAAAAAAATTTAAAGTGGACGCCTATTTATTCGATACCTTCCAAGCCGATCAGATCGGCGGGACAGGAAAAACTTTCAGTTGGGAGGTTATCAGCGCGGTCAAATGGGATCGTCCGGTTATTTTATCCGGCGGCTTGAATCACGAAAACGTTTTTCAGGCGGTTGCCGCGGTCAAACCTTACGCGGTTGATGTTGCCAGCGGTGTTGAAAAAATGCCGGGGATAAAAAATCACCGGATGATTCAAGCTTTTTGTGAAGCGGTTCATTTTTTATCGGAAAAACAGCCCGGGAATTGACGGTTTTTTTCGCAAGGAGCGCTATGGAAAAGGATCGGCGTAGTGAACCGCGTTATAAAGTGCCGCTGATGATTCATTTTCGTCCTATTCTAATGGATGGAAAAAAAGGAACGTGGGATTTGGCGCCCGCCTTGAATATCAGCAAATCGGGGATTTGTTTTCATAGCACGCGTTTTTTCGAATTGGGCGTGATTTTAGAAACCAAAATTGTTAGTCCCCTTTTGGCCAAGCCAACCATTTATATTTGCCGCGTGCATCGCGCCGTCCCGATAGCGCCGGAATCGCTAATTTATCAAATTGCTATTTTTGTGCGCGCCGGGGATGAAAAGGCGCTCAAAGAGTATCATGATTTGATCGCCTGGTATGATCAGGCGCAAAAACTTCGTTAACTTCGTTAACTTCGTTCAGCAATGAAGAACCGTAATTCTTCGCGCTCATAAGGCGGAGTGCAACCAGCTTTAAACCGACGATTTACAAACGATTTGATGAAGGCGCGAAAAAGATCAAAAAAATCTTTTTTCGCGCCTTCTC
>JADFXQ010000001.1:0-183858 GCA_015233495.1 Candidatus Omnitrophota bacterium
CTTCCGTCCTAACCATAACCATATCCTCTCTGTCAACCATAACGCCCCCTTTTTATCGTTATGGTATGTTATCAGATTAGGACATTTTCATTTTGGCCAATTAGGACATTATCATTTTGGCGTTACAAACTATTTTTTGTTCTGGATTAAAATCTTTTTTCGAAAATTTCTTTTATCAATAGGTTGCTCCAGTGTCTTTTCATCCATTCTCTGCAATTGCGTCAGCGTAAATTTGTTTGGCAAGTGTTTCGTTTACACTAGGTCAAGAAAGAAAATTAAAGGCCCCTTCTCTCTAATCTTACATTTAATAAAAAATCCTTCGCCGAGCAGTTGCATACCCAACGAAGGTTCGATGTTTAATATTCAGCTTCTGGTGTCCAAATAATGTCCAATCCTTTCCCAGAAACCCTTTTGACAGCCCCTAAAGACTGAAGTCGAAATTTTCAATTTTATCGAAGCTGTTTCTTATAAATACCCCTAGGCTACGCCATTTGCGAAAAACACCTGGGAGGACTTAGAAAGCTGTTGCTTTTCCGGGGAAAGTTTAGCCGACTGCCGCCCTATTTTAAACTGATTAATACGGCTGCAATTGAATCTGATCCACAATAAAATCCATCGGGCCCAAAAGCGGCCGCGTTTCCGGGTCCAGCGGGACGATGCCGGCTGATTTTTTTAAGGCCAGTTGACGGGTCGACCGGCTTAAATACTCCCGGCCAATCGGATCCGGGTTCTTATCGAGATAGGCCTTAAAAAATCCCGCAGCATTTCCATAATCCCCGAGCTGATAGGAAGCCACCCCCGATTTATATAAAAAATAGCCGTTGGTGTCTAATCGCTGTTCGATGGCGTTCATGGCAACCGCCAGAGCCTCGTCATAGTGTTTTAACCGGCAAGCTGCTTCCACCATCAACGCTAAACAATCCCGGTACCCATCGTGGAACTGACGTTTGAAATCTCCTTGATAACGGGCATCTTCGCTAAAGATGTTCGAATAAAACATAAGCGAATTGCTGATTCCCACGAAAAGCTCATTGCCCTCGCAGAGCAAAGCTTTACGGCAGGTGTCGCCGGCCGCTTGATAATTCCCGCGATGAAAATAAATAACGCTCAGGTTGTGATAAAACCAAAAAAAACTGGGATTCAATATGGTCGCCTTGACATAATTTTCCACCGCGTTTTTTACGTCCCCCTGATAATATTGACAAAAGGCCAGGAGCCCATACGCAGGGATTTTGTTCGGCAACAACTCCACAACTTTTTTGTAGTAATTCGTAAACGGCGTAAAATCTTCCCGCTTGACCATCTCGGCACTGGAGGCCCGGACAAGCAGGTTGTAATCGTGCGGCATCAGGTCATTAAGCATTCTGGTCCGGACCGCCGCTTGAAACATTTTTTTATCTGTTATCAGGTACACAGCGCAAACAAAAACAATGTAAAGAACACCCACGCGAGTCAGTAAAAAAATAAACGTTCCGCGCCATTTTGACTTGTGTTCTGCCATGACCATTGCTCCTAGGAAATGCCCCGCCTCTGCCGGCTATCCCGCGGATTAAAAGCTATATCTATCTATTCAACGGCAGAACTCCAGCCGCCTCGCCAATCACGTTGACCAATTCCGCGTTCGCCGGGACAACATATTTGGTGTTGTTCTTTAAAGAATTTTCCATGGTTTCCAGCCGTTTCAACAATTGCGCGTTGCCGATAAAATATTGATTCGCGGCTTCATTCACCAATTTTATCGCCTGAGCCTCGCCTTCCGCCTCCAGAATCTTTGCCTGTTTAACCCCTTCCGCTTTTTTAATCTCAGAACGTTTCTGTCCATCCGCCGCGGTTTCCGCCGCTGTTGCATAATCGATCGCCGCGATTTTTTCGTTCTCCGCCTTGACTACTTTGTTCATAGTGTCCTGCACATCTTTCGGCGGATCAATCTCCTTGAGCTCTGTCCGGACAATCTCCAAGCCCCATTCTCCGGTCTCTTTTGTCAAAATCGCGTGCAGGTCAGCATTGATTCTGCCCCGTTCACTGTTCGCCGATTTTAACGTCATGGTGCCGATGATATTTCTCAAAGTCGTCCGAGCCAAATTGACAATCTGATACCGGTAATTACTCACGTTATAAATCGAACTCTTCACGCTTAACTCGTCCGGTTTAACTTTAAAATACACTTGCGCGTCCACCCGGGCGTTGAGATTATCATTGGTAATAATTTCCTGCGGTTCCGCGTCCACCATCTGTTCCGTGGTTTCGACCAAATATAAATTTTCAATCACCGGCATAATCCAGTGGAATCCGGGGTTGGCAAAGCGCGCGTACTTGCCTAAACGCTCAATCAAACCGCGATGCGTGGGCCGAACAATGCGGATGCCGGCAAAAAACAAAAACCCAATTCCCCCGATAATCAAATACGTTAAATTCATGTCTGTCTCCTTTCATTGACCCGCAGCAGCTTTCTGGGATTCATAAACCTCATCGGGAAATAAGCGTTCTTCCGAAAGCAAATCTTCCATCATATATATTTTATCCAACTGAATCAAATACGCGGCAAACTCCTCCGGAGAATATGGCGAGCGCTGATATCCCACTTTTGCCTCAGCATCAAAAGCATCGATCTGCTCATGAATTTGCTGCTCTATGCTCTTTTTAAATCGGTCCGCCTTTTCACCCGGGAGCAAAAATTGATCCTTGATCTCTTCGGCAATATCCGACCGACCTTCCAATTCCGAAGGGGTCAATCGTTCCCGCAGTCGATTCATGATATCTTTTTGCTTGCTGAAAAGCCGGGCCCGGGATTCCTGTTCATAGCTAGGCATAGATTCCAGCTTACAACGTTCTGCGTAATACAATTTTTTAAGTTGATCGATATAGGACATAAACTTCCTTGACGAGAAAAGCGATCTATCGGCAAATTGTTTGCTTTTCGCCTGCGGCGAAAAATGTCGGGGAGGGGGGATTCGAACCCCCGACCCCATGCTCCCAAAGCACGTGCGCTAGCCAGCTGCGCTACTCCCCGAAATTGAGCCCCAGTATATCACGGCGATTTTAGGCTGGGAAATGATTATTTTTTGGGAAAAATTTGTCGCGGCAAGCCAGCCAACAAACGGCAAACAACACCGCGTAAGCCGCATAAATTAAAAAACAACCAATCCAGAATCGAAATGGGTCCTCATAACGAAAAGCCACAACATTATCTCCCGCGGGAACCCACACTCCTTTAAAAGCGAGATTGGCGCGCAGGAGCGGAGCTTTGCGTCCATTGATTCTCACCACCCATTTGGGATCAAAAGCATCATTGTAGACTAAAAATTTGCTGACCCCGGATTTGATTTTAAAAGTCACGGAATTGCTGTCAAAATGCGTAACCTGAAACGCGAAGCTATCCCCGGTGACCGGCTGAGGATGGGCAGGCACGAACGGTGCGGCAACGGTTTCTCCCGTATAATCGCCAGGAACCAACGCCACATTGGCATCTTTGCGCCAAAGGGATTCCAATAATTTAAAATCTTTTATCCCGTCTCCAGTCGGCTGTACCCGATCGTAAAAGACCAGATTATCCGCAAAATATTTTTTCAAAATACCGGGATCAATGTTTTCATGGAGCTGCAAATATTTTGTGGTCGAATAATATATATTAATATTGGTTCCGGTATTGCCGGAATAATTAAATACATCAAAACCTCCGGGAGGCGACAGCCGCCAGTTATCCGGATAATTTTTGCTAAATCCCTGAAACGCCGCCGCGGATTGAAAAAAAATCATTATAAAAATCAACAACAAAGCCGAGGGAGAACCCGGTTGAATTTTTTTAAGGCACAGCAAAACGAAAAAAATCAAGCTCAGAATCACCGTCAAATACGCGGTGATCGATTGGTTGCCTTGCGAAAGCAGAAATATAACAAAGCCCGCATGCACGGCGACCAGATAAACCAAAAAAGCGAATGGTCTTTTTTGCTTTGCAATGCCTCGGCATAATTCCTGCAAAAATATAGCTCCGAAAAGGAAAATCATCGGCAGGAAAAAAATCCATATGTAATGATACGCGTTGCGGAAATATTTGAAAAAAAAGACGTGTTTATACAGGAAAGGATACACCGGCGTCCCGGTGTTTTGCGCGATAACAAAAAGCAAAAAAAACCAAATTAAGAGCATACCGATCCGTCGATTCGTCTTTAGCCCCACGGCTAAAAGGACCAGCAAACAAACAAAATACGAAAAAAATACCGTACTGATTCTCGCCCGCGACATATCGGCAAACAACTGCTGGGCCAAAACAGGGACCAGGACACCTTGCTCACCCAAAGATTGGATCTTCACTTGCGCGCTGCTCTCGACCCGCGGCCCACTTAAAACGGCAGTTCCCTTGCCGGCCGTATCTAACGCCTTTTGCCGGGCGGGGAGCATGATTTCTTTATTTTTTCCCAACTGCCAAAAACGGTATCCGGGAATAATGGACGCAAAAACTAAAAGGCCGCATAACGCTGTCACCCATTTATAGCGAAGAAAAAATTGCCGATAATTTTGGGAAAGCCTCGTCCATCCCCCTCCATAAACCAGGGCGCTCGCCAGCAGACCGGTGCTCGCAATGGTTATAAAATAAAAAGGCAAGTACGTGCCGAATAAAATGATGACACATAAAGTCAAGCCCAAAAAATCTTTGACCCGAAATTTTTTGTTCCAAGCCGTAAAAAAATAAAAAAACCAGATAAGCGGCACTGCCAAAAGCACGGAAAAACAAAAAAATATCCGCGTGCCCACTGGAGAAAAAAGCAGAAAGAAAAACCCTGTCAAGGCTGACTGACGGTCCGTCAACGCGCGGCACAACAGATAAAACCCGCAACAGCCCAGAAAAAAATAAAACGCCATAAACACCAGATAGGCATTGTTAAAATCAACGCCTATCCCCCAGTGCAAAAAAAGCAGAACTCCATAAGCGGGATTGAATTCGCAAATCCGGCGTAAATAAAATTCATTTGGCACTCCCCCCGATTCCATCGGAAACCACAACGGATAATCTCCGTGCATAAACCGTTTGATCAAATAAGCAAAATGCCCAAAATAAGCAGGCGCGTCCACTTCCAACCATTTGCGCCCAAAGAAAAAATCGCGGCAAAAGAATATCCAGCTGCCAAATGCGGCAATCATAAGCAGGCCGATATAATGTTCACGCCAGAAACGCTGTAAAAAACCTATGCATCGATTCATTTTATGAATAAAATTTTAAATTGCCGCCGAGTTCACGCAAATCCTCCCAAAATCCCGGATAGGATTTGTTAACACAATCCCGATCCTTGATCCGGACGCCCAGCTTGAGTCCCAAAATCGCGAAAGCCATGGCTAAACGATGGTCTTGATGCGGGTCCAAAAGACAGCCTTCCTTATACTGATGCTTCGGGGTAATGACCAACTCATCTTTTTTTTCACTGATATCCGCCCCGACTTTTAATAATTCTCTTCGTAAATCGCTGATCCGGTCTGATTCTTTTACCCGAGCGTGGCCAATATGCCGCAAACGGGTAGGGCCGCGGCCAAATAAAGCCAGGACGGTCATGATTGGGACTAAGTCCGGGCAGTCTTGCAAAGAAAACTCGCCGCCGCTTATCGCAAAGGGGCCTTTGATCCGCAGCGACCGCCCAGTGGACGTAAAGCGCGCCCCCATTTTTTTAAAAAATTCCAAGATGCGTCCATCCGCCTGAATCCACCGATCCGCAAAATGCCCTTCTAAAATCACGTCGGATTGAGTCAAAGCCGCAGCGGCGAGCAAAAAAGCGGCTAAACCATAATCGGACGGCACAGCAAATCGTTTCAACCCGCGGAATTTCTGTCCGCCCTTGATCAAAAAATCCCTCGGTCCGTCTTGCGTGATAATCACCCCGGCTTCCGCCAGGACTAAACGCGTCATGGTGATGTATTCAAAAGAAACAACTGATTTCCCGGTTAAGGAGAGACGCGTATCTTGCGCTAATTGGGGACAGGTGATCAATAATCCGGAAATAAATTGCGAACTTAAAGACGCGTCGCATTTAACGCGGCCTCCAGTTAAAGCGCCTCCCAAAATCCGCACCGGCACGCTTGCTCCCGCGCCCGTGCCTTGAATCCGCATCCCCATTGCGGCCAGAGCCCGGATTAAATATAGATTAGGCCTGCCCCGCAGCGTTCCCCGGCCTTCGACAGTCACCGCTTTTCCCCGCAGACACAAAAGCGGCAATAAAAAACGCAGAACCGTTCCGGATTCCTGCACCTGAATCCGGGAAAATTTTTGGGGTATCCGCGGAGCTTGTATCGCCAATTGGTCAGAGGCTCGACGCTTGATAACCGCGCCTAAACGCTGGGCCACGGCGAGGGCGGCCTGAGCGTCCGCGCAATCCGAGGGGTGCATGATGATGGATGATCCCCCGCAAGCCGCGACCATAAAAGCGCGAATCGTGTACGATTTTGAGGCGGGAAGAAATATTTTACCGCGCAGGACGGAAGTTTTATTGATCAACGCGGTCACTTCTTCACCACAACCTGGTCATTCTGCCGCGCCTGACTACTCGACAAGGGCGGAATTAAATCCGCCGCAGACATTTTGGTCTGAACGCGCGTGACCCGGATATCACCCAAATATTCCTTACCGCGATATACGGAAAAATCCATGCCCGTGACTACGCCGTCTTTTTGTCCCAAATCAATGATCACAAACTCCGTGTCTTTATCGACACTGACTATCCGTCCTTCCGGGATATTCGCCGGATTGACAATAATTTTATCCAAATTAACCCGCGGCTTCGCGGTCGTTGCCGCGGGAACGATATTTTCAGCTGGAACGACTCCCTCTACTGGCTGCGGCGCTGCCGCGGCCGCCAATTTTTTTTCCAAATCGCGCGCCTTGGTCTCCGTTTCTTTTAATTTCAATTCTATTTCACGTTTCGCGCTCTTTTCTTGATCGATTTGCGCATTCAAATCGCGGACCTTTTGCTCTGTATCGGCGATTTGCTTGTCCAACTTATCTTGCAGAGATTTATTGTTCTGTTTCATACTGCTCAATTCCGCGTTTAACTTATCGCTCTCTTCTTTCAGCTTTTGGTTCACGGCGATTTTTACATCCAGGTCTTCCCTGACGCCGTTTAAACTGTCATCCGCTTCTTTCAATTTACTTTGCAGAACCTCAATCTGTTTGCGCAAATCACGGCCATCCTCTTCCTGCTTCAATTCGCTCGCGTGGCTTTTCAACAATAATTTTTCCGTTAATTTCCGTTTTTCAATTTCTTTTTGCCAAAAAAACAGGCATAAAACCATCATACTTACTAACAAAATCGCAATGATCGTTAAAAACACGGTCAAAATTTTCCCGGAAGACTTGGCCATCTGTCACCTCCGTCCGACACTATCGCCAAAAAGCGTTAATCTCAAAATTTTCTATTTTTTTATTCTTTTTTTTATTATAAACAAATTGGCCTTTATGTAAAGAAAGGAGTAAAAAAAGTAGGTTAGCAACCAACTCTCTTTAAAAACTCCGCTGGCGTGCGGCTGCTGAATTCTACCCATTGCCGGGTGTGAGGGTGCTTAAATCCGATCGCTTTCGCGTGTAAAGCCAACCGGGGGAAATTATGCGGATGACCATATTTATCATCGCCAAGAATCGGATGTTTCAAATACGCCATATGCACGCGCAACTGATGCGTGCGCCCGGTTCGCGGAAAAAGCGATATCAGCGTAGCGTCGGGAAAACGCTTGATCACCTGATAATAAGTAAGGGCCGCCTTAGCTTTGGGGTCATCCAAACAAACCGCTTTTTTTTCAAAATCCCGGATATGTCTTCCTAAAGCCGCGTCAATACGGCCTTGATCAAACGACACTTCGCCTTCCACCAAGGCGACATAGTGTTTGCGGATTTCATGCCGTTCAAACAACCTCGCTAACCGGGCATGGGTAATATTATCCTTAGCGATCAAAATCAACCCGGAAGTCTCTTTGTCCAAACGATGCACAATTCCGGGACGGATCACATCGTCATTGCAGTCCGACAAGGTTTTAGCGTGATGCAACAAAGCGTTGACCAAAGTGCCGTTCGGACTGCCCTTAGCCGGGTGTACCACCATGCCGCTGGGTTTATTGATGACGAACAAATACTCGTCTTCATAAAAAATGTCCAAAGGGAGGTCTTGTGCCAAGGCCTCGGGCGGCTTTAAAAAATCCGCCGGAAGATCAACGCAAATATTGTCGCCGGGGCAAACCTGGTAATTCGACTTGACGATCTTGCCATTGGCAGTCACGTGACCAGCCGCAATCAGTTTCTGCACAAAAGCGCGGGACTGTCCATCCGCAAGCCGCGCAACAACATAAACATCTAAGCGATTTTGATCTTGTGTCGCATCGGCAATGAATGTAAATACCGGCATGATCTTTTTATCAAATCCCTTCCCCTTAAGCCCGCGCTCATTCCTTACCGGTCATCTGAAAACACTTGAATCCGATGATCATCGCTCCAATGGTGATCGCGCTGTCCGCGATATTAAAGACCGGCCATACCCGCAAGTCAATAAAATCAATGACATAGCCGTAGCTCATCCGGTCAATCAAATTGCCGATCGCGCCTCCGACGATCAGAGAAAAAGCGAATATATAAGCGCGGCTTAAGGCCTCGTTGTTTTTACGGTAGTAATAAATGTTGAAAATCAGCAAGGCTAGCGCGATGACCGGAACAATGATAAAAACCGAACCGTGGTTTTTGAAAAAACCAAAAGCGATTCCGGTATTATGAATCAAGGTGAAATGAAAGATATCTTTGATGACCGGGATAGATTCACCATAACGCAATAGACTGGAAAAAAAATTTTTGGTAAACCGGTCCGAAAGAACTACCGCGGCAATACTGAACACCGCGAGAAAAACATCAACCTGCGACCGAGCCCAACCGAGCTTCATGATTTTTTCTCGATATTTTCCTGGCATTTCAAACAAGTCTCAACGTAAGGAATCGCCTTCAAGCGCGCCGAGGCAATGGCTTTTTTACATTCAGTGCACAGACCGTAAGTTCCATCCTCCAAACGACGCAGGGCAGTGTCAATTTTTCCCAAAACCTCCCGCTCACTTGAGGCTAAACCCAGATTGAATTCCCGGTCATACATATCGGTAGCCACATCCGCCATGTGCATCACATGACCCGAATCCGTCTCTCCGCCTTCGGGGTTGATGGCCATATTGGAGATATCATGCGATAAATCTTCCTTGAGTTTTAACAATGTTTTTTTATAACCGTTTTGGGGCATTCATAACCTCCTTAAAAATGTTTGATTTTAGTACGCAGTATACGGGATACGGTAAAACTGTATATGTCTGACTAGATGGGTATCCTGTCTATCAAAATTCATTTTTTTTCAAAAGATGAAATAAGAAACACAATATATCTGATTTGCCTCACATAAAAAGTATTACCCTATGCCTTATTCTGTATACCGTAAAACTTTCGCGCATCTGCCACAGACATCCGGATAAGCCGCAGACGCGCCAATATCGAGACGATAATTCCAACAACGCGGGCACTTCTCGCCTTCGGCTTTTCGGATCTCGACGGTGGTCTGCCCGTGTTTTTCGCTTAATCCCGACGCGACAGCGGCGACCCGTTCCACTTCGACCTGAGACACAATAAACACGGCCGGTAAAAAAGCGGCGTGTTGCTTAAAATACGCGGCGTCGCTGTCGCTGGCCGTCTGAAAAATCACTTTCGCCTCCAAAGAACTGCCGATCATGCCTTCGCGCCGCTTCTCCTCCAGCGCCTTGAGCACCTGAGGACGGATGTCTACCAGCACCGCGAATTCCTGTTCCAGCGCCGGATCATCCCAGACGGACGGCGAATTTTTCCACGTCAATAAATGGACACTGGCCGCGCGGCTCATTTCCGCGGTTCGCGGCAAAAATTTAAAAATTTCGTCCGCCGTAAAAACCAAAATCGGAGCGAGCAAACGGGTCAAATGATCCACTATCTCATAAAGAACAGTCTGGCCGGAGCGTCTTTCCGCCCCGCGAGTGGAGCAAGTATACATTCGATCTTTTAAAATATCAAGATAAAAACTCGAAAGGTCGTTATTGCAGAAATCATACAGAGTTTTATACGCGCCGGCAAAATCATAAGCCGCGTAATAAGCTTTTACAGCGTAGATAGTGCGGGATACACGACCCAGAGCCCAGCGGTCAAAGGGCAAAAGTTTATCATAAGCCTGCGCATCCTGATCCGGATTAAAATCAGAAAGATTTCCTAAAAGATAACGGAACGTGTTGCGGATTTTCCGGTAGGCGTCACTCAGCCGATTCAAGGTTTCCGTGGAAACGCGGATATCTTCATTATAGGAACTCGACGCTACCCACAACCGCAGAATGTCTGCCCCGCTGTTTTTGATAATATCTAAAGGCGAAACCACATTGCCTAATGATTTGGACATTTTACGGCCTTCGCCATCCACCACAAAACCATGCGTCAGCACCGACTTAAACGGCGGATGGCCCTCCATAGCCACGGCCGGAATCAAAGAGGACTGAAACCAGCCGCGGTGTTGATCCGAGCCTTCCAAATACATCTCCGCCGGCAAAGTTTCCCC
The DNA here is from genome assembly GCA_015233495.1 of Candidatus Omnitrophota bacterium. Taxonomy (GTDB): domain Bacteria; phylum Omnitrophota; class Gorgyraeia; order Zapsychrales; family Zapsychraceae; genus JADFXQ01. The sequence continues at coordinate 10,575 of JADFXQ010000001.1, forward strand.
TAATTTCCCTTTGATCACCGCCTGATGGCTGACCCCGGAATCAAACCAAACATCTAAGATATCCTGAGTTTTCGTAAAATCATTTTTCCCGCAATCCGGGCAAACAAAACCTTGCGGAACAAAAGCGTCAACCGGCATTTCAAACCAGGCATTCGTGCCTTTTTCCTTCGCAATGTCCGCGAGACGCTCAATGACCTCAGGAAATAATTTATGATCTCCGCCGCATCCAGCGCATTGCAAGGCCGGGATAGGCACTCCCCAATACCGCTGCCGGGACAAACACCAATCCGGACGCAGTTTAACCATGCCCAGGATACGCTCTTCACCTTTCTCAGGAATCCATTGTACTTCATTTTTAATCGCATCCTGTAATTTCCCGCGCAGTCCATTGTGATCAATCGCCATGAACCATTGCCGGGTCGCGCGGAAAATTACCGGACTTTTACAACGCCAGCAATGCGGATAAGAATGCGTAATATTTTTCGCGGCGAACAATAAACCGCGGCCGCGTAAATCTTCAATTATCCTCGGGTTGGCTTTAAAAACCTGTTCCCCGGCGTAAACGCCCGCTTTGGCGGTGTAACGGCCGCTGTCGTCAACCGGCATCAAAACTTCCAAACCATATTTACGGCCGGTTTCAAAATCGTCCTGGCCGTGTCCCGGCGCGGTATGCACCAACCCAGTGCCGTCTTCTTTGGTAACATAATCCGCGGTAACTACCACGCCCTGGTTAAGCATTCCAAAAGGATGCTCGTAATTTAAGGAGGTCAATTCTCTACCCTTAAACTTTTTTATAATCACCGTCTCCGGGCCAGTCAATAATTCCCGGCAGCGGTTTTCTTCCAAAAGCAAAATTTCGCCGTCCGTTTGCGCGGCGATATAATCAAAATCCGGATGCGCCGCTACCGCCACATTAGCCAAAAGCGTCCAGGGCGTGGTTGTCCAAATTAACAAAGCTGTTTTTGGATCGCGGGGTAAACCAAGAGCTTGCGGATTATGCACCTTGAATTTAACATATACCGACGGCGAAGTATGGTCTTCATATTCCACTTCCGCTTCCGCGAGCGCGGTTTCGCATTTCGCGCACCAATTCACCGGCTTTACCCCGCGATAAATATACCCTTTTTCCCGCAAAGCCAATAAAGACTTTAAAATCCAATATTCATACTCCGGTTTAAGCGTCAAATACGGATCATCCCAATCGCCAAACACGCCAAGGCGTTTAAATTGTTCCGCCTGGATTCCAACGTATTTCAAAGCGTATTGTTCGGCTTTTTTTCGAAATTCCACGCAATCCACTTCCGACTTGCGTTTATTCATTTCCTTGAACAAGGCGTGCTCGATCGGCAGACCGTGGCAGTCCCAGCCGGGAACATAATGGCAATCATGTCCGGACATGGTCTTGGACTTAACGACTAAATCCTTGAGGATTTTATTTAAGGCATGGCCCATATGAATGGGGCCATTGGCGTAGGGCGGCCCGTCGTGCAACAAAAACCGCGGTTTGCCTTTGGCCAAGGCGCGCAATTGACCGTAAATATTTTTTTCCGCCCAAGCGGCCAGCATTTCCGGTTCCTTCTGCGTCAACCCGGCCTTCATCGAAAAATCGGTCTTAGGAAGATTTAAAGTGTCTTGATATTTATTATTTTGATCTGCCATGGTTCTTCCGTTTTTTGTAGGGACGCCCACGAGGGGCGCCATCTTAACTACGACATATCGTCTATTTAATATACTTCCCGATAATCGGTTCCAGCTCTCGCAAATGTTGGTTTGTTAATTTATCCTGCGCTGTGATGATCGCGTATTTCATGGCGTCTTGCGCGCTGAAATTTTCCAATTTACCGATCAACGGAATCGCGGTTTTTAATATTTTTTTGGCATTCGCCACATTCGCGGTCAAATTTTGGATGATCATTTCAACAGTAACCGAATCATGGGCCGGGTGCCAACAATCATAATCCGTGACCGCGGCCAAAGTCGCATAGGAAATCTCCGCTTCCCGGGCAAGTTTCGCTTCGGTCGCGTTGGTCATGCCAATTATGTCCATGCCCCATTGCCGATAAAGATTCGATTCCGCCTTGGTTGAAAATTGCGGACCTTCCATGGTGATATAAGTTCCGCCTTCGTGCACCGTGGCGCCGCTTTCCCTTCCTGCCTGGGCCACAATATCCGCGACCTCGCGGGAAATCGGATCCGCGAACGAGGCGTGGGCCACAATTCCGCCTTCGAAAAACGTTGATTTTCGGCCCTTAGTCCAGTCCACAATCTGATGCGGCACGACAAAATCCATGGGCTTAAGTTCTTCACGCAGACTACCGCAAGCGGACACGGAAATGACCGCGTCCACGCCCAATTTTTTCATTCCGAAAATATTCGCGCGATAATTGATCTCGCTCGGCGAAATCCGGTGGCCCCGGCCGTGGCGCGACAAAAACACGACTTCAATGCCATCGAGCTCTCCGGTGAAAAAACTATCCGAAGGCTGGCCGAACGGCGTGTCCCACATCTGAAGCTCTTGCAATTGCGCGACCCCGTCAATGCTGTACAACCCGCTGCCGCCAATGATCCCGACTTTTGCCATGAGATCCCTCCTTTTAAGACACAAGACACAAGTTTCTGTTTGAATGTCTTGTTTGAAAAATAAAATTGAGGCTGATATCACAAGATATTATTTATACGTTAAGGCCGGTGTCTTGTGTCCTGTGTCCTGTGTCATGTGTCCTTGTGACAATTCACCGGCGCGTGCAGCCGCCGCTTGTAATGCTTCCGTAAAAATCTTCTGCATACCGCGCTGGGCGAACACCTCCAGCGCCGCTTGAGTTGTTCCGCCTTTGGACGTGACCCGCTCTCTCAACACCGCCGCGTCTTCTCCCGACGATTCAAGAAGCGCCAAACTGCCTTTTAACGTCTGCGTCACTAAAACTCGGCTCGCCGCGTCGCTCAACTTTAAATTTTTCGCGGCTGCCAAAAGACATTCGACAAATAAAAATAAATACGCTGGTCCGCTCCCAGACACGGCGGTCACCGCGTCCATCATTTTTTCTTCCACAACCACGGTTCGGCCGATTTTGTCAAATAACTGACAGGTCGTTTTCACATCCGCGACGGTCGCATTGCGCCCCGCGCTGACCGCGGTCATGCCTTGCCCAACTTGCGCCGGCAAATTCGGCATAGTCCGGACAACCCGCTGACCTTTCCCCAACTGTTTTTCGATAAACGCGGCAGTCACGCCCGCGGCAATCGACACAAATAATTTGCGCTGATTCGCGTAAGGTTTAACCGCGGTCAAAACCTCGGCCATCATCTGCGGCTTTACGGCAAGGATAATCCTATCCGACGCCGAAATAACATCCGCCAAATCCCCGGAAGTCACGCCGTATTTTTTCCGTAAAAACTTGATCTTCTCCTGGTCCGGATCACATACGCTCACCTGATAAGAAGCATGAATCCCCGCAATGATTGCGGCGCCCATATTCCCGCCGCCAATGATACCGACCCGCAATTTAGTTTTCATGAAACAACGCCCTCCCGACGCGCACCATATTCGCGCCTTCTTCGATCGCGATCAAATGGTCCGCGGACATACCCATAGATAAATATTTCATAGTGACGGACGGACGATCCCGAAACTGTGCGGAAATTCGATCCCGCAATTCCCGCAACTGCCGGAAACTCTGCCGCACCGCGTTGACGTTATCGGTCAGCGCGGCCATGGTCATCAGTCCTTGCACGCGAATATTTTTTAATCCGGATATTTGCCCGATCAAATCCGACGCCGCCGCAGGATCAACCCCCGACTTCTGCTCTTCCGCCGACTCATTCACCTGAACCAAAATACCCATCACCTTTCCCAACCGGGCCGCGTGTTTATCGATTTCCTCGGCTAATTTCATACTGTCAACCGATTGGATCATATCAAACAGCTCAACCGCGATCTTGGCCTTATTCGTCTGCAAATGCCCGATCATATGCTTCTTGACCCGGGCTACGTCTCCACCCAGGGCGGCGAACTTCTCTTTGGAGTCTTGAACCCGGTTCTCCCCGATATCCGTCAATCCAGCCGCGATCGCGTCCCGGATCCCAACCGCGTCCGTATATTTAGAAGCCCCGACCACAACAATCTCACCCGGATCCCGCCCGATTTTCCGGCAAGTTTCCCCGATCGCTTGCTGAATTTTAAAAAGATTATCCTTAATCATCAGGCGCACAAAATACCACAAAAACCGAACGGCGTCAAACTTCCGTGCGTTCGTCAAAAATCAGAATGGAAATGCGTTTGCCGATCCGAAACGTCGCGTATCCGGAAGCCACAATAAAAACCCCAACCGGCAAATTGACCGCGTTGCGCGTCACGACATCCAACAGCACAACCGCCAATCCCAAAAACACGGAAGCCGCTCCCGAATAACTACAAAACGCGCTCAACCTCTGCAAATGCTGAACATTTTCCGCTTTCATATGCCTCTCCTCTTCTTAATATGCTCCCCTTGTGGGTGCCCGTTGTTCTGGCGCGATCGCATAACGGGCGCCCACGAGCCTGCCTGCCGAAGGCAGGGGGCGCCCCTACATTGCCGACGGGTCATTGACCCGGCCGATGAATAAGATCAACCCGGTTTTGCGGTCTTGGATGATAAACAGAAATGGATGATCCGCCTGGAATATCTTGGGCGGTACCGACATATGGGTGACAGTTCCTTTCAGCATCATCACCACCGTTGCCGCGGCCGCTTCCGTTCCTTCTTCATTCACCTCCACAAACGCCTGATGAATCACCGCGGAAATAAACAAATCTTTTTTGCCGGTCATCCCCGAAAAATCCGCGTCAACATCGCTAAATGCCGCTTGCATTCCCAGAGAATTCAAATCCTGCCTCATAAAATATTTAGTCCCGAATTTGAACTTAGGCAAATAAATAATGACTTTTTCCTGCTGCAATAATTTTTGCCATTCCGCCACCTTGGCCGCGTTCAAAGACGCTTCCACGGATTCCAGAGTTTTTTTCCCCGGCAAAAGAATCAGCATGGACAGATCTTCTCCCTGATAAGGCAACTCAAGAATCTGCAGTCCGTCTGCCTCCGCGTAGGATTTGTTCTCGGACAAATACATGGTCGGGACTTTAACTGTTTTTTGATCGCCGGTCCTAAAATTCGCTTTCCGAGTATGCTGGGCGTCAAACGGCGTCCGCCAAGACCCTTTAAAATATACGACATTAGTAAGAATCAATTTTGTATCCGCGCCGATCATTCCCGACGGGATCAATTCCTCGATTTTATGATTCGTCCGCTCCTCTACCCACAGATTAATCGTCTGCCGCGATTCCTCCGACCGAATCCGGAAATCCAAATTCGTCGCCTTCCCGCCGTAATATTTCTCGATCAGACTAAAATATTCTTCCAAAAACGGATAACCCTCCTGCGCCCACAAGGCATTCGCGGTATTCAGCGTGTATTTTTTGTCTGCCTTATTGATCTCCTGATAAATCGCCAAATACGCCTCCCGCCGGGCCGCCGCGTCCGAAGGAAAATGAAACACCTTTTCCATCTCCGCCGCCGTCTGCCCCCGGCCGCCTTCATACGTCATGGCCAAAGCCGAAGAAATGCTGTAAGGCGAATAAAAAATATTCCCCGGTAGGGACTTATACCGCGCATAAAGCTCAAACGCGAACTGATTGTTCGCCGCGACCACAGCGCTGACATCCGCCGCGCCGGCCGGGATAGGCGCCAAGAATACTGCAATGAGTAATAAAACAACCAACGGCAAAAAAATCCTTTTTATCATGATTTGCCCTTTCGTTGAGTTTCTTTCTTTAAATACGCCGCGCCCTTTTTCGTAAGACGGTATTTCTGCATACGGCTATTTGCTTTTGCCGGGATGGTATATTCAATCCATCCGGCTTTTAAAGCCGGATGCAAATAATTATCACGAAACGTCGGCCGATGCCTCAATTCCAGCGCTGTCCGGATCTCTCCGGAAGATAATTCCCTGTTTCTCAATAAGTCGAGCATCCGACGGACTGGGTCGGTGGCTCAGGCTGTCGCGCCGGTTTTTTCCGCCAGATTGTTAAAATAAAAACCTTTCAATTAACCTATGAACAGTTGCCATATTGACAGGTTAGTTCATAGGTTGCAAGCTCGAAGCCGTCAAAAGATTTTCCGCGCTCCTCAAGTTTCGGCAACTACGCCGACGGATCACTGACCCGGCCGATGAATAAAATCAACCCGGTTTTTCATCTTGAATGATCCTCCGTAATTTGGTCGCTGAATGGGTCGTTTACTGCCTTTCATCTCTGACGGCGCATTCTATGCTCGATTTTATACAACACGTCCAATTTTTCCACAACCGATTTTCTTTGCATGACAATGGTCTTGATGAATCAGACTCCCCTCGTAAAGATACAATTTTTTTATTCATAAGTCCCCTTTAATTGTATAGGAAAATCTCTTCGATAAAAATCTATTTCCCAACCCAGGCTTGTGTTATACTTCTAATAGAGAATGCTTATTGGAGATCTTATTATGAAACCCATGGAAATCATATTTCTTGTTGAGCAAGACCCGGAAGGCGGCTTCACAGCCAAGGCCCTTGAATATTCCATTTTTACCCAAGGCGAAACGCTTGAGGAATTAAAAACAAACATCAAAGATGCCCTTCTTTGTCATTTTGATTCTAAAGACGGCATTCCGGCATTGATTCGTTTACATATTGTCCGCGAAGAAACCCTGATTTATGCCTAAAATCCCTCGCGATCTATCCGGTCAAGATCTCGTTAAAGCCTTGCGATCATTCGATTACAAAATTGCTCGACAATCGGGGAGCCACATTCGCTTGGTTTCTCAATATAAAGGCAACGAACACGCCATCACGATCCCGGATCATTCCTCCATCAAAATCGGAACACTCAACAATATTCTCAATGACATCGCTGTATATTTATGCATAAGCAAAGACTCTCTCATCGAAAAATTATTTTAACTCATTCACCGACCTTCCCTGCATAAGTCTTTTCAAACTCCCGAACAACTCCCTCTCGGGACAGGACAATCTCACGAATTATTTTTTCCTGTTGTTCCGATAAATCCCGTTTGCCGTCCTTGATAAACCCTTCGGCAATGATCTCTAGGTCAATTTCTATGTAATTTTTGTGATTGCGTAACAATTCGAACGCCTCTTCGTATTCTTTCTTTTTAACCAAATCCCGCATCTTGGCCCAATGATCTTGAATCTCCTGCGGAGGATAATAGGAATTCCCGTCGAAATAACCACGAAGTACATCAGTATAGGCGTTTACCCATCGCTGTCTCTGAAAATTTGAAACCTCTTTATACAATTTGGCGCTATCTTCCAAGGCATATACACTCCACGCAGGCACAATATGATTATCCTTATATCCCCTATACGCCATAGTAACAGCGATCCATACGATACAATCACTAAGTCTTGTCACTGCGTCTCTATTCTCTTCTTGATTAAACGCCAGAATCTCTTTCATCGGCCAATACAAATTCTGAGGAGGATTTCGAAGGGGCAATCTGCCGGCTCGTGCAATTTGCATATTATACTTAATCATGTGAAACCCCAAACCGATAAGCACAATCAAAAACAACCAGTGTAATAATTGCTTATTTTTCATCGATTGATAACTCCTTCCTTACGCGCTACAAAGCGTTCAATCTGCGATTCCTGTTGTTTCGTTAAAGCCGCGACTTTCTGTTGAATGAGCCCTTCCGCAATGATTTTCAAACCGTCGCGTATAGAATAATAATCTTCCATATCCAATACGGCAAATGCCGACTGATAATCTTTGTGAGCAACAAATGCCCTGATCATATCCTCCAAAGCGCGCCACAAATCACTTTTATTGTTGTCCTGATACAACTTGATCGCCTCCGAGGCTTTTCCGGATTCAGAATACGTTTTTATAATGACCGTTAATGTGTCTCGGCGTTCATCGGAATAAATCTGCGGCGTCAGACTGCTCAATGACATTTGAATAAATCGTTCCCCCTCGAGAACATTGCCCGATTTAAAAAAATATTCTCCCATTTTTGCCAACGCATAGGGTTGATTTTGGCATTTGGCAATCGCCATAGTTAAATCTTTTTTTAAAATCCAATTTTCAATCACCTGCCAATTTCTCACATATTCACTCGGGAAACCTTCTGGGCCCCCCGGCAAACGCCCGCACGCACGGGCGCGAAATATATTCAATTCATTTAAAAATTTATTAAGGGAGGATTTTTTCTGAAGCTGCGCTTTAAAAGCATTGACCCAGCGCATCCTTTTCTCATAACCGCCTTTCGCATATAATCCTGAAACTTCATTGAGCTGATAAATATCACCGTCTAAATCAACGCCCCTCAAACATAAAGAATGCCCTGTGACTGCATATAACAAAACGCAATCCAAAACTTTTGTGGCTTGGTCACGGTTTACTTCGAAATTAAAATCCCATATTGTGTTAATGCGTTCCTTTAACAGCCTGCCATAAAGGCCATTGCCCGCAACAACAACGCTAATGGCAACCAAACAAAAAATAAAAAAATAAATTTTTTTCATAACTCCTCCGATCGCATTATCGTTGATCTTCCACAAACGGCACATCGGGGTTACAGATTTCCTGCCAGACACTGTCTAATCCAGCCAAGCAGGCCGCTTGCATGGCTTGCTGTTCTTCCGGAGTGCTGCCATTTTTGAATCTTTCCAACTTCATGGTCTTGAGGCTATAGAGCCCGCCCTGGACTCGAGCTTCCGGATAAATTTTTTTCATGCAGTATGTATATAAAGGAAGCTGGAAGGATTTGACGCGGTCGCGGATATTTTCGCGGGTCATTTCCATGCCGGCAATGCGCTGTACTCCTTGCGGGACTTTGTCCGTGCTCCCGGTTTTGTAATCAATGACTAAAATACTGCCGTCATTGAGCCGGTCAACCCGGTCAACCACATAACGGAATTTCATCTCGCCGGACGGCAACACAATGCGGTCTTCAAAATGCTTTTCCAAACCGAGGATTTCCTTCACCTCGCCGTTAACGCGGCCGGCTTCGGATTCATAAAATTGTTCCAGCCGGTGTTCCAGAACCGGACGCATGAGAAACCCGTCAGACAAATTGTTTTTTCCGAACCGCGCCGTGAATTTCTGCTCAAAGATCGAAAACAACCGCTTATGAAACCCGGCATTGATTTCCGGCTGGCGTCCGATCAACGGCCCAAACGTCTCCTCCAACACCGCGTGCAATAAAATCCCGATGTCGCGGCCCTCCGGCTCGTCCAACAAATCGTCCCGTTCCCGCAAACCCAAAACATAATTGAGATAAAAATCCATCGGGTTATCCAAATACATATTCAAAGCGGACACGGAATACGGCATATCCCGCAAAAAATCAACCATGGCCGGAGTCTTGGCGATTTGCCGCGTCCCTGCCGTGACCTTGACGGCAAAAGACGCGTGCCGCGCTTTTACGCATTCAATCTCCCCGGCCTTGCGCTCCTGTTCCCAGATCAGCTCCTCGACAAACCGGCTGCGCTCTTTCTCTTTATTTTCCTCATAAATAAGATGCACCGCCCGCGCCGGCCCGATCAGCCGCATGAATTGATACCGCTGGATTTCTTCGTCGAGCTCAAGCCGGTCGAGCCCCAAGCTGATCATCACTTCGCGCGGAATCAGCGGCTGATGCACTTGCAAACGCGGCAGTTTGCCTTCATTCACATCCAAAATGATAACCTGATCAAAATTCAACGAGCGGGTCTCCAGCAAACCCAAAATCTGCAAGCCCTTAAGCGGCGACCCGGAAAACGAGACCATTTCCCGGCTGATGTTCTCAGTAAAAATTCGGAAAATATCTTCCGGCAAAAAACGCTCCTTGCCGAATCCGGACTCCCGCATATCCTGCGCCATGTCCAACAACCGCGAAGCAATATTCACATTAAAAGGAAACGAGACCAAAGCGCTTTTCTCCGCCACCAGACGGGACAAATTCTCCAAAGCGTCCGCGAAAGAACAAAAATCCCCGATCTGCTCCCACGCCCGGAAAAATATCTGATGCATCCGCTTGAGCGCCTGACCCAAAGCTTCCCGCGACACTGTCGGGTCCACGGCCCCGGCCGCCTCCCGGCTGATCGACAAGACATCCTCGTCCTGCTCAATCTCGTCGAGATTCAAAAACAATTTGCCGGACAGACCCGTGACCGTATCGCCCGACAAAATTTCCTCGATCTTATGGACTAAAATCCGGGTCACCGCCGGATCTTTAAACCAGCAAATATTTTTCACCAAAGGATGGCGCAAGACCCGCAAATAATCCCGGGCATAATACCCCTCCGACCAAATTGCATCAGCGGTGTTACTAAATGATTGTTTGTCGTAGGGGCGCCCAAGCTGCCGGCAGGCAGGCGAGAGGGCGCCCATACGTTCGCCCGTTATCCTATCTGACCGAGACAATTGGCACCGAAAAATATCATCCAGCAGAACACACAAACTGCTGCGGTTTAACGGATATCCCAATGATACATTGCAATCCTCTACCCAGGGCCGCAGGTCCGCCAGCAAAGGCACAACCGCGTCGGAATCCGGCAAGACAATCACGGTTTGATCGCGCCGGTCAATGGTCTTGAGAATTTCTCCGGCCTGCGCCGCTTGGCTGTGGCGGCTCGTGACAGAATACAATTGAAGTTGAAAATGCAGAGGAACCGGCTGATCGCCTTCGCGCAAAGCGCATCCCAACCGCCGGCTGATCCGCTCCAAAACCGGCCATTTGCGCTCATCGCCTTGAAAGATCAAAACCGCCTTGCCCCGGTCGAGGAGATTTTTGACAATCGCTTCTTCCGTGCGGTGAAAATAAAAAAAGTTGCAAAACAAAATGGCGTCAAATTCCTCCAAAGCCGCGGAGCCGACTTTTTGGGCTGCTTCGCGATAACGGAATCCCCGGGCCGTCATACCCGACGATCGCAATGCCTCATGATAGGCCAGCCGCAATTTAGACAAATACGTTAACAGCTGATTGATGCCCTGCGGCACGTCATAACCGATGCGCGCGTTCGCCTCGACTGCCGAAAGACGGCGGTTGTCAATATCCTCCAAATCCAATTGCTCAATAAACGCCAAAATCTCCCGCGCCCACGGCAAAAAATCCGCAAAGGTTTTTCGTTTCTCCAAAATCTCCGGCGCGACAGTCAGGGCCAACTGATAAATCAAATAACACTGATCCAAATCGCCCGCGCCCGGCCGGGCGGCGTCTTGGGCAAGCCGGTCAACCAACTCATCAATCGTGAACATGACCGGCGGGAAAAACCCCTGCCCGATCCGCTTAGCCAAAGCCCGGCTCAAAAACAAACGCGGCCGCTTCCCGCCAAACACCACAGCCACCCGCCGCAAATCCTTGCCCGGCTGAATAAAATTAACATCCAAATATTCAGCCAGCCGGTCGATAAACGGCTCTGCGAAATTAAAAGTGATTATTTTTTGCATTTAAAATCCGCCGGAAATTATTTGTTTTATTATATAATTTAATTGACAAATTATATAATCATGATATGATCATTTGTAAATTTAACGCCCCTGTAGCTTAATGGATAAAGCACTTTCCTAACGAAAAAGGCGATACCAGTTCAAATCTGGTCAGGGGCGTTACTTGTCTTGAAAATGAGCCCGGAAAGCATTTTCAAGACCATCTAAATAACAAATTTATTGAAATGTTGCCGTTTAGATGTTATATTTTAAATGCCTATTCGTTAGGAAAAGCTGTTCCATTAAGCTGCAAACCGCGGTCATTCGACCGCGGTTTTTTTATGCGATGTTGATGATTTTTCTTTTAACAACGAAGGTTTAATGAGCCACAATCTTTTTTTGTTTTTCAGTGATTTTTACTGGGATGCTTTCTGGGATGCCAGCCCCCACCGCCATGGCCCAGTAAAAATACGCCTCGGGAACAGCGCCTTTAAGCTTCTCAAGGATCTTGAACTTATCAGGGAAAGCGAGATTCTTCACGGCATCCATATCAACCCGCTTGACCAGCTTCCCGGCCCTGCCCTGACGCAACACACTGATAACATAAACTATTCTGGCAAGTGCAACCTTGATATCCTCTGTCCTCAATTTAGCCCGAAGATAATTGGCGACCTTGGCATTGCCATCATTCAAAAGCTTGATCTCCGCAAACGCATCATTGCCTCCACGAACCAGAAATTGCGAATACCGAAATGCAATTTCCTCAATATCGCTGAAAAGCTCATCGGTGGCATATGCGCTCTGCCTGAACCCGTTCTCGACTGCGACAGTATTCAGAAATGACCGCTTTAACTCCTCCACGTCCTCAACAACCTTAAAAAGCTCGCCAAGATCAACGATCTGTTTCATGAACTCCGGCGTCCGATCCTGCTCCAGCGGGATTCCCATCGTCTTCGGCGATATGGCTGTCAACTTATCGCCCAAAAGCCCCTCCACAGAAGGGATCCTGACAACGCCTCCTGCGCCGGAAAATGCCATCGGATGCCGGGCGATATCCTTTTCAAAAAACTTCCCGTAAGGAGCGTCTGTAAAAACCACATCCAATAACACATACTGCTGTAGCTTTGAAAAATGTGACGTGAAAGGAAATTTGAAATGCGCCTTCGGAATCTTCTTATTCTTTCGGTGGCTCTCTTCGATGCCTTCAAACCATTCGGAATCCGCGGCCATCTGCGCCAACCTCTGCGACAAACCTTCTTTTTCAGCAGGCGGAAGAAGAATATCGATATCAATCGAAAGTCGTGCCGGTGGAAAAATATGAAGCAACAACGATGTCCCGCCTTTAAAGACAAGACCGGGATAACACTTCACAACCTCGCTCAAAAGATTGAACGCGTAAACAGATTTCTCAAATATACCCGGATCCTTAAACCCCAGCTCATTCCTTAAGGATTCCATCCGGTCACGATCAATGATCCGCTTTGCCATGCCCATCCTTGCCATAGGTTACTTTCGACACATTTTCCAAAAGTGTGCCAAAAGTAACTTCTTTAATGCCAATCTTTTCAATGAGTTGTGACAATATGACTTCTAGGTTCCTCGAACGTCTGGCATATCTAACCAAGTCCCCCACGTGCACTCTGTAAAAGTCATCGATGCTTTCCAAAAGCTCCCAATAATCGGCGTCACCCATGGTGGAAAACTTGTCCTTGATGGCAAACAGATCAACAAGCATTTTTTCAACCGCGGGCGAATGACCATGGCGCGGCGATCCCTTGAACAATGCTTTGACAACAATCGGATCCTTTGTGATATCAAATCCTTTTGGCGCCAGACGACCGGGCTTATCCACCAGCACATACCGATAATCACGGGAAAGACTGTCCGCAACAGAATGAACGCCGTCATATTCCACTTCTACGAACGTAATGTGATGCGTCTGCTGATGGTGATAATACGGCTGGAAGCACAGCGTATTCCATACAATAAAATCAAGATCAGGATAATGCTTCTTAATCAACCGCTTGATATCAGCCACGCGTCTTTTGTCTTCCGGACGAAATTCTTTCTTGATAGAACTATAGATGCCTCGCCCCGCAGGAAACACGATCCCCTCCTGCTTCAACTCCTGCAGATAATTCTTGGCAAGCTGAACGCTGATACCAACCGCTTTCACAATCTCTACAAGGCTGAAATAGCGATGACTCGTCGCATATTCTTTTAGTAAGACTTTTTTATTCAACGCGCACCTCTTTCAACTTGCCGTTCGGAGCTCAATTATACCCTCCCGGAATAAAATGACCACCCGAACAATCCTCCCCTGCAATTTACCGCAACAAATAAACGGTCAATTGTTTGCTTAGGGACTACAACGCCATCTTTAACTTGTTCTCATGACTTTCTGCACATCAACGATATACTGCCACCAGTTCACAAAATCGGATGATTAAGTTGGATATGTTCCCGGGCTTTGATTTCAGCAAGATCGAAAAATGCCGATACCATGCGATTAAGACGGAACAATTCATCTTCTTTCAGATAATTTTTGGCGATTTTAGTTTCTGATTTTATCGGGATCTCACCGGCAAAAATCGTTAACCCCATAAAATCTTTTTCCGCATCTATCCGCGAATAAATCGTTTCCGCGCTTTTGGCATCATAATCAATGCTTGTCGAGTATAAGTCCAGCACCTGGCGATATAACACCTTGTCGCTGCTGCGGATATCGCGAATCCGGTCGAGCAGTTCCTTCCAGTAATTCCCCCCACCCAGATTTTTAAGCCGCTCGTCATCCATGGTGAAACCCTTGACAATATACCCCAGCAAACGCGCGGTAGCCCACTGCCTGAAACGGGTAGCAATGGATGATTTGCTACGGTATCCTAATGAAATAATCATATCAAGATTGTAATGCTCGATATCATAGTTTTTGCCGTCTGGGGCAGTTGTTCGGAATTTCCGAACAACTGAATTTTTATCCAACTCTCTCTCTTCAAAAATATGCTTGATATGTTCGCTGACATTTGCTTTGCTGGATTGAAACAAGTCAACCATTTGTGCTTGAGTCAGCCATACTGTTTCATGTTCAACCCGCACAAAAAAACGCAGGTTCCCATCACCATTTTCATAGATGATGATTTCATGATCTGAATAGCTGTTTGCTTTAGCTGGTTTTTTAATGTATTCATGCGATTTTGTCCCCTCTATATCAGACACTGTCTCATCAATCGCCGTGCGCAGTTTGTTTTGCCGGGCAACAATGACTTTGATCTCGGCATGGTAAATGCCAGATCGGCCTTGCTCTTTGGCGCCAAATCTGCCCGTATGTTGGCACTCACAATAATCAACATCTGATGAATTATAACAATTTTTGAGCTATTTCGCGGTTTTTTTATGCGATGTTGATGATATTCCTTTCGTCCAAATAGACCAGCTTGGCTTTAATGTTTTTATCCGGATATATTTCCTTGATCGTATGCATATATTCCTCGGCCTGGGACCGGTGCTCCTGTGCGTAGGGTTCGCCGGTTTTAAATTCGATCACGGTCACGGTTTTCCGGTCAATCACGAGCCGGTCGATCCGGCGCAAATAGCCGTGACTGCCTACGATGTTGACTTCCGTGCAGACTTGCGCTGGGCCGCAATGAAAGATTTCGTGGAACGCGGGGTCTTGGATTACGGATAAAATTTCGTTGGCGCTGATTTCTTCGCGGGGCGATGACGGGCGCCCACTATCCTGCCTGCCGTGGCAGGGGGCGCCCCCACGAACAGTTGCCTTTTCCCGGCCAATAAATTCTGCGAATGATTTTGCCTCGGCCGGATCGGCTAAATTCCCGATGGCCGCCAACACTTCGTGCCAGGCTTCGCCGCGTCGGCGGGATTGCCTACGGGATAAAGTATCGCTGGTCGCGATTTCTTCCCGGATAAAGTCGGTCCAGTCTTGATAGTGCGGAGAAGGCAACACTCGCCCCTGCCCTTCGCTCTGGGCAAGCTGTCCCTCCCCAACAGAGGGCGAGGGGATCGCGTTACCAAACCAATTCTCCGGGATCAAATGTTTAATCAGATTCTGACTGTTCCCCGCCTTGGCCGGCACAAAGGCGTAAAGCTCGTCCTGGGCCCGGGTCAACGCCACATAGACGCTGTTCAATTCGGAAATGAGCGATTGACGATATTCCTGCCGATAAATGTCGGCGAGGTCGGCGGAATAGGCTGTATAGGAATCTTTCAAACGAAGCAAGGCCATTTCATCACCCTGCTCTTCGATCACGAACGAACGTTTCTGATCATGGGCGTTTCCGCCAACCGTGATATCCATTTCCAAAAACGGCAGAATGACCGCGCGGAATTCCAGTCCCTTGGCCTTGTGCACAGTGAGCACCTGCACCGCGTCGTCCCCGCCGGAAGTGACATAAAAATCCTCGCCTTCGCTATTGTCAAAAAACTCTAAAAAACTTTCCGCATCCGGGCATTCACTTTCCTGACGTTTTAACAAATCTAAAAAATGCATGAAAAATCCCTGGGCCTCCGGGAATATCTCCAGACAACGATATCGGGCATACAAACCGGTCAGCAGTTCATAAAGCGGAAAAACGCCGATGTTTTTAAAAAACGGCTCGATGAATTCAACCCAGGCCTGCGGAAAATGTTCGCGAAAATCAATGTATAAATAATGCTCCTTGCGGGCCGACCGCGATTGCCGGCGGCCGAACAGGAAATCCGCCATCTCTTGTTCCGTGATCCCGGCCGGCCGCCGGAAAAACGCGCTCGACACAAACCGGGCGAAATATTGATCTTCAACGGGCTGATGCAAAAAACGCAGAAACCAAAGCATTTCCTCGATCCGCGGATGCCGGCGAATGTCTGCGGTGCGCTCGGAATACACAGGAATTCCGAATTCCAGCAACCAGCTCGCGATCGTTTCCACCTGCTGATTGGTGCGGGTCAGAATCGCGACTTTGCCCAAAGGATACCGGGTCAATAATTCTTCCAATAAAGTCCGCATTTGCTCCCGGATGATTGTGTTGCGCTCCTCCTTCACCCTCGCTTCCACTGTTACAATCCGGACACAACCGCCCGCTTTTTCCGGCAAAGCGCTTTGCCGGCTGTTTTCAAACACCTGCTCAACCGCCCGCCGGTCTTCCGCGGTCAATCCGATATTTCCTTTTCCGGCAACCGGTTCCGCGTTTAAAAATTGCCGCAAATTCTCCAAGGAAAAAACCGCGTTGTTCAAGTCAATGATCGCCGACCGGCTGCGCCGATTTAAAGAGAGGTATTCTTCCCGGCTGTTAAACGCTTGAAACCGCTGTTGCACTTCGTCGAACAAGCGCGCGTCCCCGCCGCGAAACCGATAAATCGCCTGCTTTTTATCGCCGACATAAAACAAAGTCCCGCCCGAAGACAAGGCCTCTTCCGGAAGCGGCGCGAGATTCTGCCATTGCAGCCGGCTGGTGTCCTGGAATTCATCGACGAGATAATGCCGAAACCGCGCGGACAGCCGGTAATATATTTCCTCAACGGTCATCCCTTTCCGGCCGACTAAATGACTCGCCTTTTTATTCAGCTCCGATAAAAAAAGGATATCTTCCCGGCTGGCGCGGATCGCGAATTCCGCCGCAACCTCTCCATAGAGCCGGATGTACGCGTCAAACAATGACCGGGACTCTGTCTCGCATACGATCTGCAAACCATCCTGGATCGCCGGCCATAAACGCCTGACTTCCGACGGGATTTCGGCTCCCTTATTCACCGGCACTTCCTCCCGCCGAAAATAATCCGATACAGAGTCGATATCAAACCCACGGGAGTGTAGGCTTAAAAATTTCTCCAACGCCGCGCGAAACGACTTGTGCGTCTTATCCGGAAGATTTTCCCGCAATTGTTTCATCATCACCAATATTTTTTGCTTCCGCCCGATGATGTCCTTGCCGGAAAAACCGCTCAACGCGAACGGCCGGCCATAGGTATTATCCAAATGAAACAGCACGCCTAAGATGTCCAGTCCGTCTTTTTTCGGAAACCAGCCCGAGCGGTTTTCTAAAAACAGATATTGATGAATAAAATCCTCCAGCAAAGCAGCCGCGCCCGGTTCCCGGCGGGCCCGGTCAATCACCTGGTCCAAACTGTATTCCAAATAATCCTTTGCGCCGGTGCGGATGCGGAAATTGGCGGTCAACCCGATGTGATAAGAACTGCTGACCAGAAGCAAATTGATGAATTGGTCAATAGTCTGTACGGCAAAAGCGTTGTAATGCCGCGGCAATTGGTCCATGACGGACAAGGCCAAAGACCGGGCTGTCGCGTCATCAATCCCGGCCGGGCCCAGAAACGCGGGCAGTTGCACCTTGTCCATCTTGCCCAAAGCCAATTGTTTCAAGAATAAAAAAATCCGCTCTTTCATTTCAAAAGCGGCTTTATTCGTGAAGGTCACGGCGAGAATATCCTGATAGGGAATCGGATCCCCAGCCGCGGCATTGCGCAAAAGCAATTGCACATACCGCTTAGCCAAGGCATAAGTCTTGCCCGACCCAGCCGAAGCCTCAACCACCAAAACTTCCGGAGATTCAATCATATTCGAGCCCATTTTCAGCCAATCGGGTTAAACCGCGGCGGTTAACGTTTCCAATATTTTTAGGTTCAACGCCTGATTAATTTTTTGTATCGCGGCAATCGAATGTCCTGCTGCGCTAAATTCCCGGGGATGATCAAAACGGGAAACCAAAGTTTTAAACAGTCCGCGGGTCAGCGGCGGGGAATAATCCCCGGTTATGTCCAAACCTAAAATATCATAATTTTTCCGGAAAGTCCGCAATAAGAAAAGTAAGTCAGCGAGCGGGAAACGACCCGTTTCCCAATTCGTTAAGGAACAATCGCCAGGCAGGCAGTCTTTATCAATGCTGATATAAATTTTATCCGTAAGGATACGCTCGCGCAACAGCTGGACGATCTCGGACGCGTTAAAGCGCGCTAATTCCCGCCAATAAATCTTCGCGCCGCATATACCGCGCTCAACCCGGATGCACGGATTGTCCAATGGCACTTTTTTAAATAAGGTCATGGTGGAGGCGCGCGCGTAAGGATAGATTTCCAGCCGGTTATTGTCCAGAGCGCTCAAGTTTCCCGCTTGAATCGAGAATTCAGAAATATCTTCGGAAGCAATGCCGAGTAAAATCACTTTTTGCACATTCGGCATTTTAAGAATCCGCGTCACCCAGGAGCCGCAGCCCATGGCCGGAGGAAAAATATCCCAATCCGGATGATGGTCAAAAACAATGACAGTGAGAGGTTCCAAAAATTGTTCGAGAAGAACACTGGAAAGATGATGAAAATCGCCGGAGCCCAAAAATGTCGCGTCCCCGCGCGACTCCGGCGATAAAACCGCGCGCAGCAGCGCGGCGTCCCGGTCATTTGACCAGAGCCGCAGCCGCGGACCCCAAGCCCGCAAATCGATCACCGCGGGCGCAAAACGCCGGACTAGGTCTGGCTGACGGGCAACGGAATCATCGAGATTTAATATCCGAATCTTGCCGGTAAGCATCCGTCACCTCGATTGATTTAACGGGTCTGGGCAATCCCTTTAAGCAGAGCCTCTTCAAAAAGATCAGTCGCGAGGTCCATTTCCGCTTCGCTGATGTACAAAGACGGCGCCAAGGTAAAAACGTTTTTATAATATCCGCCCACGTCTAAGACCAAACCGCGGCGTTTGCCGCCGGCGGTCAGTTTGCCGCTTAACCCGATATTCATGATCGCGTCGGTCAAGGCGCGGTTCGGCGTGAAACCGTCGGCTTGACACAACTCGATGCGGATCGCCAGCCCTAAACCTTCAACCTCGCCGACCTGCGGATATTTTTTCTTGAGGGTCTTAAGCCGGTCCAAAAAATATTTGCCCTTAGCCGGAACCGTCTCGCGGAAATTTTCTTCTTCCACCATCCGCATCACTTCCAGCCCGGTAGCCGTGCCTAAAGGATTGGAAGAAAACGTGGAATGCGTCGATCCCGGCGGAAAAACTTCCGGCGAGATCAGCGCCTCTTTCGCCCAGATCGCAGAAATCGGATTTAGGCCGTTGGTCAAGGCCTTGCCAAAAACCATTACATCCGGCACCACGCCAAAATGCTCAATCGCCCAGAGTTTGCCGGAGCGGTAAAAGCCCATCTGAATCTCGTCATCAACCAGCAGGACTTTATAACGGTCGAGGATTTTTTTCAATTCCCGGAAATAATCCTTAGGCGGAATAATATACCCGGCCGTGGCCTGAATCGGCTCGATAAAAAACGCCCCGAATTCGCAATGCTGGTTCTTGGTGTTGACCAAGGCGTAATATTCCGACTCAAACAATTTTTCAAACTGCCGCAAACACGCCATGCCGCAGGTTTCTTTCTGCATACCTAAATGACAACGGAAACAATAGGGATAGGGAATAAAATTCGCCCGGTCGCCGAAATGGCCAAAGCGTTCGCGGTAACGATAACTCGAGGTGATCGAAGTCGCGCCCAGCGTCCGGCCGTGATAACTGCCCATAAAAGCAAAGACCAGATTCTTTTTCGCGTGATTACGCACGACCTTCATCGCGTCTTCTATCGCCGAGGCGCCGCCGACGTTAAAATGCACCCGGCCTTTTTCCTGAAAAGTCTTTTCAATGCCCCGGGCGATTTTGGCGGAAAGCAGTATCTTTTCCTTATGCAAATACTGGCAAGCCAATTGCGGCAGAGTTTCCACCTGCTTTAGCAAAGCAGCTTTAACCCGGGGATTATTATAGCCAAAAGTCGCCGCCGAGTACCACATCTGCAAGTCGAGAAACGGCGTATCTTCCTCGTCATAAAGATAACTGCCTTCACAACGGGTAAAAATATTTATCTCTTTAGCGTAATGCACGGTGTCGCCCCAGGAACAATACCGCGACTCCAGGTCCAGCAGGTTTTCCTTATCTTCTGGTTTTTTTTGTTTGGGCTGAATCATTCAACTCTCCTTCCAAGTAGAGGTAAACGTCTTTTAAATCTTTAAAAGCCGCGCACTTGATCTTTTTCGCTTGAAAATATTTTAACAAGGTGTCTTTGGCAAAAACCACATCCGCGAACTGGGCGGCGCAAATATCCGAGCGGCCGTCCCCGATATAAACACAATGTTTGCCCCGGCCCGTCTTGTCCACGACGTGGCCGCGCTTGCAATTGGCGCATTTTCCGCAAGCCGCGCTATGATGCGGAAATTCCGGAATCAACCGGTCGGCGCGAAACCACAGACGATTGGAAAAAATTTTTAAGCCGTATTGGCCGTTGATCCCGTTATTTTTTAAAATAGTTTCAATCAAAAAAGAAAAACTGTCACTGACAATCACCGGGGCGATACCGCGGCCTTTAAGCAAATCAAGAATCGGGATAAAATACGGATCAACCTTAATCTGCGACAAATAGGAAAGCAAACGCGGTTTATCCACCCGAATCGAGCGCAATTGACCTTCCAGACATTGTTTGGAAGTGATGCGGCCCTTTGCCCAGTCCGCCTCCAGGATCTCCCATTCTTTGTCCTGGGAAAACCGCTGAATCAGGTCATCCAAAACGTCAAACGAGGTAATAGTATTGTCAAAATCCAAAAATACCCGGGTCTCCCGATCCATTACGCCTTTTCCTCTTCGGCCGGCGACGCAACGCGTCCGGCAATATAAGCAACGATGTCTTTAACCGTTTTGGCTTTCTCAATATCCGCGTCGGAAATCTTGATTTTAAATTGCTCTTCCAGCTCAAACACCGTCTCAATCGAACCAAAAGAATCCATGCCCAAATCTTCCAATAACAAAGAATCCGCTTTAATTTTTGCGATGTCCATGCTTAATTTATCCGCCAACACTGCCTTGACTTTCGCTTCCACATTCGGTTGATTCACGGCAAACCCTCCTTGGTTAGCAGAATACAAACATTACAACTTCCAAATCCGAATGAATTGGATAAAACATTTTTCAACTTCGCCGCCCTCGCCTCATTCGGAACATAATCCAAATCACATTCCGGATCTTGGTGCCGGTAATTAATGGTTGGGGGAATCACCTGATTTTCCAAAGCCAAGGCGCAGACCACCGCCTCGATTCCGCCGGCCGCGCCGATCGTATGCCCGATCATGGATTTTGTCGAAGACACCGGAACGTGTCGCGCGTGTTCGCCGAAAACTATTTTAATCGCCCGGGTTTCGGCGCGGTCATTCGCCTCGGTCGAAGTCCCGTGGGCATTGATATAATCAATATCGCGCGGCTCCCGGCCGGCATCACGCACAGCCGCGGCCATGACCTCGGCCGCATCTGTGCCGTCCGGCATCGGCATCACAATATGATACGCGCCGGAATTTGCCGCGTAACCGGCAATCTCCGCGTAAATTCGGGCATTGCGCCGCTGGGCGCGCTCGAAATCTTCTAAAATCAAAATCCCGGCGCCTTCCGCTAAAACAAAACCATCCCGTTGTGCGTCAAACGGCCGCGAGGCCTCCTGCGGCGCGGCATTGCGTTTTGACAAGACTCGCAAAGCCGCATACGCGCCAAACGTCGCCGGGGTTAACGGCGCTTCCACGCCGCCGGTGAGACAAATATCCATTTCGCGGTTTTGAATTTTTCGAAAGGCCTCGCCGATGGCGTGCGTGCCGGAGGCGCAGGCGGTTGAGATCACCATATTCGGTCCCCGCAATCCAAACCGCACGGCAATATGACTCGCGACCGCGTTAGGCGTGATCCGGGGAACCGACAAAGGATGCAACCGATTAATGCCTTTCGCGTATAAAGCCATAATCTGTTCTTCATGATAAAGCAAACCGCCTAACCCGGAACCAATGACCACGCCGGCCGTCTGCTGGTTTTCCTTTTCCAAATCCAGACCGCTGTCCGCCACCGCCATGATCGCCGCGGCCAAACCTAAATGAACGAACCGGTCCGTGCGTTTCACCATATCCGCGGGCAAATATTTTAGCGGATCAAAATTCTTGATCTGCCCGGCGATTTTCACGTCCAACGCGGCAGTGTCAATCCCATCAATAATTCCGACACCGGATTTACCGGCAATATTCGCCTGCCAAAATTCCGCTTTCCCGATCCCGTTCGGCGCGGCCACGCCAACCCCGGTGACCACTACCCGTCGTTTTTGACAATTACCCATGCGTTTTCCTTCAATGACCGATCCGCGTAAAAAAATCTTTCATCCGATCCACGACTTTGCCTCGTTCCTGATCTGCAGTTATAATGTGATAAGAATCCTCCAGCAGAACAATCTCCTTTTGCCGGGAAGCAATCCGGTCATAAATAAATTCCGCGTTCTTGACGCTGGTCATGTCATCTTCCTTGGCCTGAATAATCTGCACAGGCGCGGCGATGTGCGGCAAACGCGTCTTTAAGCGGCGCACCAAAATCTCTAATTGGCGCAAAAGACTGACCGGAAAAAGCGGATATCCATAACGGTCAATATCCGCGGCGTGTCCGGTGTGCATGCGCGAAAAATACTCATGCGCCTTTTGCTGGATCGCTTTATTCTTGATGCCATAGGGTGGATTTTCTTCAAAATAAATAAATCGATGCAGCTGCGTCCAATAAGCGACCGGCAGAAAACAACGGTACCAAGGGCAGTTCCAACCGTCGTAAAATAAAGTCGGGGACAAACAACTGACCCCGGCAATGGCTTGAGGAAATTCATCCGCCAGCAAAAGCGCCAGCAGAGCGCCCATGGAAAGGCCGCTCACAAAAATTGTATCGCTGTATTCCCGCGCTTTAAAAAAAGCCTGGCGGCCAGTTTCATAAAAATCCTGCCAGGGTGTGTTTTTAAGAATCTGAAGCGGACGATCGTGATTGGCCAAACGCGGACACAATACGGAGAACCCGGCGCCGTTTAGCCGGTTAGCGAGAAAACGCATTTCATTCGGCGTGCCGGTCAACCCATGCAACAAAATCACCGCCGCGCCATTTTTGCCGCGCATCGCGATTCCCTGATTCATCAAGGCCGACCCGGATGTCGGCTCCAACTTCGGCACTTGAAAAGAAAATTTAACCGCCATAAAAGCACCCGCCGCGCCATAAACCGGCGCCTTTCATAAATACTAATTAAATAGATAAATAGATTAAAGGCAGGAAGATTAACTTAAGATTAAGAAATTCTTTAATTTTCTTAATCTTTTAATTCTGGCGAATTCGGAAGATAAAAATTTATGAGCTGATTAAGATTGCCGCAGGGGAAGGGAAACAATGAAAGTGGCTCCTTGGCCTACCGCGCTCTCAACGCGGATCGTGCCTTTATGCGCAGTCACAACCGACTTGGCAATGCTTAAACCCAGACCGAATCCCGGACTGGTGCGGGATTTTTCCGCGCGATAAAAACGGTCAAACACCCGGCCCAATTCTTCCGGCGCGATTCCCGGGCCGGTGTCATTGACCGTGAGTACGACGTGGCCGGCCCTCCGGGAAACCCGCAGAGCCACGGCGCCCTCAGCCGGGGTGTATTTCAGAGCATTATCAATAATATTCGTCAGCACCCGTTCTATCTGGCGAATGTCTGCCTCAATCGCGACCGCGTCACTGGTGAGCAAACGTAACGTAATCCGTTTTTGTTCCGCGACCGGACGAGCCGCATCAATAATCTGCCTTGTCAAATCCATTAAATCCACTTTTTCAATATTCAGCTCATATTCCACCCGGTCGAGCTGTGCCAGATCAAGCAAATTCTCAACCAGGGCGTTCATTTTATCTATCTCCTCGAGATTGACGGCCAGAATCGCTTCATATTCTTCGACCGAGCGCTGTTTATTCAGCGCGACTTCCTGTTTGCCTTTTAGCGCGGTCAAAGGCGTGCGCAGTTCATGCGACACATCCTGAATCAACTGCTGCTGCAGAGAAAACGCTTTATCCAAACGGCCCAACATATCGTTAAAGGTTTCCGCCAGTCTTTTGGTTTCGTCATTTACCGCCGGCATCTTGATCCGCTGTTTTAAATTGCGGGAAGTTATCTGGCGCATCGCCTTGGTCATTTCATCGACCGGGCTCAAAGTGGTCCGGGTCAAAAAGAAACCCATCACCGTGACCAAAAACATGGCGGAAGGCAGAAAGATCAGCAAAACGGTTTTTATCCGACGAAGTTTAACATACAAGGGCCTTAAGGAGGCGCTGACTTGCACAAAATATTCCGCGCCGTTTTTATCAATCGGCCGGACCAGTGTCCGCACCGGCCAGACCTCTTCGGATTTAGGGACCACCCGGCCCGGGCTGTCAAAAAACCGATTCTTCTTGATGCCGGCAACGACGCGGGGCAAAATCTGGGGAAAAGGCCGGGCGCGCGAAGCGATCATTACCGACCCGTCCGGCTGGAACACTTGAATATAAATACCGCTGCCGCGGCTCCACTCCAAAGCGTTACGCAAGGTGTTCAAAAAATCCGCGTTAGTCTGCTCTGACTTGATACCGGCTAAACTGTCCCGGTCACGGTCAAGCATTGCCGCGTCAATGACCTGGGCAATGTCTTCTGCCCGGGACTCCAGCAAAAGATTAAAATCTTTGTTTAACACCCGGCTAAAATTGGCGTACAAACAGGCGCTCAAAATTCCGGCGATCAGGCCGACTGCCAGCACATACCAAAACGTCATCCGGAAATAAATTGATTTCGTAGGCATATTAAATTCTTATGGTGTACCCGCGGCCGCGGATAGTCTGAATCAGCGGCGGTTCCCGGCCCGCGTCGATTTTGCGGCGTAAAGCATTGATATGCACGTCAATCACGTTGGTAGTCGTGTCAAAATTGATGTCCCAAACATGCTCGGAAATCGCGGTCCGCGTCACCACCTCATTGGCGCGGCGCAGCAGGTATTCAAGAAGGAAAAATTCTTTGGTAGTCAGAAATATTTCTTTTCCCACCCGGGTCACTTTATGACCCAGCACATCCACGGTCAAATCGCCCGCCTGCAAAACTGTGACGGATTTGCCCGCGCCCTGACGCAATAGTACCCTGATCCGGGCGAGCAATTCCTTAAACGCAAACGGCTTGGTCAAATAATCATTCGCGCCGGATTCCAAACCGCGCACCTTATCATTAACGCTGTGCTTGGCGGTCAACATGATTATCGGCGTTTCGATTTTATCCCGCCGCAGGTTGCGGCAGAGCGTTACCCCGTCAATCTTGGGGATCATCAAGTCCAGCAAAATCAAATCGTAAGTTTCCGTGCCGGCCAAAAAATAGCCCTTCTCGCCTTCATAAGCCACGTCCACGGCGTAGCCTTCTTCCTTCAAACCCTGACGGATAAAATCCGCGATGTGTTTTTCATCCTCAATGACCAAGATGCGCATAAACTGCTGCCCCCGCCTTGCCCTCCCCCGCAACGCGGGCGAAGAAAAAATCGACTTAACGCCTTCTACCTTAACTTTTTTTCGAATCGGCTGAAAGCCAATTCCAACATTTCATCCGGCGAAGCGCCGTTTTCGATAAGCAACTCCATACATAAGACAAACAAGTCTCCGGTTTCCGCTAAAAAATGGGCGTCGCCTTTGCTCTGTAATTCGCGAATTTCCTCGGCGTGATGCCAAATCATTTCCAAAAGTTTCTCCTGATGCGGTTTGCCTGCCGCCGTATTTCGGCGTTGCGATAAAGCGTGAATCTGCCGCAGTCTTGCCAAAGCCCCTGCCGAAAAATTGCGATCCAACCCGGATATTTGATTCATAAATTTTTACCGGCGACTGTACAATGCCGCGTCAAAACACTGTTTTCCTATCGCCTTAAACGCGCCAGCCCGGCAAGGGCCGCGGTCAAAGGCAGCAGAATCAAGATAAGCACAACCAATTGCTTCTGCCGGTTTGTTAAATCCAGACGGCTGACTTTTATTTTTTTATCGCCAAGAAACACCTGATAATCCGCTTCCGAAACCCAATTGATGACATTCAGCGCCATAGCCGCGTTGCTGTATTGATCAATAAAGGCGTTGGACAAAAAATCCGCGTCCGTAAACACGGCCAGCCGCGTGTCGGAGTCCTTATTTTTATCTCTCGGCTCCCAGGCGACAAAAGCGATCATCACCGGGCCGGGCCGATCTTCGCTGGGATCGTATTTGATGGTTAAATAACGATTGGTCTCCCCCCAACTGCGTTCTTTTGAAGCGGTTAAAACTAAAGGCGCGACCTTCACGTTCGGCCGATGTTCCGCAAACAGGGATATCGAGCGCGGCCGGATATAATAAGTGTAATCCAAATCCGCGACAATCGCCCGATGCGATAAATAATTGCGGGTTGCCGGGCACCCCACATCGCCGCCCACATGACTATCCAGATCAATCACGACATCATCATTGACCTGAAGTCCCCATTCCCGCAAAATCCCGTTTAACGACGGGTTCAAAGTGAGTTGTTCCGCAGTCAACGGTTTGTCCAAAGTAGAAATCAAAATATTTTCGATCAAAAATAAAGCATCGCCGCCCCGGCGCAGATAAGCCGAGATCTTTTCCTCCGTCGGTTGAGGCAAAGGTTGATGGGGGCCGGGAATAATCAGGATATCGCAATCACGAGGTATCGCGGTTGTCGCTTCCAAAAAAAGCGGTTCCACCCTAAAATGATTCGCGGCTAATTTCGCGGCCAATTTGCTTAAACCCGTGTCGGTTTCATCGTCCAACCGATATTCGCCGTGTCCGGTCAAAAAATACGCTTTACGGGCCGGCCGGGTCAAGCGGACAATCTCATTGGTCAATTGCTCTTCCGTCAACGGCTGTTCGGTAAAATCAATAATTTTGCGGCCCTGGGCAGTAGTCACGAAAACTTTCTGCTCTTTGCCGTTGATCACATGGCCAAACTGGGCGGCATAACTGATTTGCGCCAGAGGGTCAATAATCTCCGCTTTCACTTTGCTGCCGCCGAGGCGCTCATATTCCCGGAAAAGATCCTCAATATAACGCGGCGCCAACCCGACGTAAAACGCGGTAAGCTTGACTTCGGTTTGCAATTGCCGTAAATATCCCCGGGTCGTGTCCGACAAGGTATGCTGTTTTGCCCGGGTAAAATCCCAGCGTTTTTCCCAGCCCGCCGCGAGCCAGTTGATCTCTGCTGCTAAAATCAGCAGTAAAAACCCGCTTAAGCATCGTCCGGAAAGATTCGGTTTCATCGTTTCCTCAAAAAAATTATCGAGAGTAATAAAAATATCAAAATGCCGCTACCCAAATACGCGAGGTCAGCGGCAGCGATAATCCCGACGAAAAAATTCTCCGAATGCGTCATGACCGCCGCGTAGCGCAAAACGGTCTCCGCCGGACCATGCAGGTAAGAATTAAAACTCTTCAAAAAATACAACCCGAACAAAACCGCGTAAGCCAAAATCGCGGCGAGCAAATGACTGCCAGTCAAACCGGAACAAAAAATCCCGACCGCGATAAAAAAAGCGGCCTCCAGCCAAATCCCCAAATAACCGGCAAAGGCCATGCCGGCCTCCGGCGAGGCAAATGACGCCAATATCCCATAATAAATCCCCGTAATCGCGACCAAGATCGAAACAAAAAAAAGCGTGCCCAAATATTTACCGCAGATTATCTGCCCTTCCGTGGTCGGCGTAGTCAAAAGAAATTCTAAGGTCCCGGTCTGTTTTTCTTCGGCCAAGGTTTTCATGGTCAGCAAAGGGATCAAAAAAACAAACATGAATTCCATTACCCGAAAAACATCGGTGAGCGCCGCTTCCCGGTTCTGATCAATAATCAAAAAGAAAAACGCGTTGAAAACCGTGAGCGCCACGGTCAAAATCACGTAAGCCAACGGCGAGCGGAAGTAACCCGCTGATTCTTTCATCGCGATGTCGAATGTTTTCAGCATATTCTTGCCTCTTGAGCCATTCCTCTCCCCTGCGCTATTCCGTACTCAAAGCCAGCTTGGGGAACAGCTGATTCGGCGGATACCCCGTAACGCCCCGCAAATAAATCTTCTCAACCCCGGCGCGGAAAATCGATCCCACATTATACCCCAAACATATGTCATTCAGAACTAAAACTAAAGGCAAGACTTGCACAGGGGAATTTTGTTGCTGCCGGAAAACTAATTACAGATGAGTCAATTTTCGCATGCGGCATTAGTCTTCGGGAAGGCGAACGTCAGTTGTTCCTACTTTATTTATATCCCCATTCTTGAAATTTTTTCTGTAATTCAGGAACATTTTTAAATGCTCTGAAATAAACGGACTCCGGAGCCAAATCAGCTCCATTGGGCCAAGCAATCGTCGCTAATGTTTTGTCTACCCGCAATTGAGAAAAAAGCTTCTTATCTTTGAGCGGATCAAAAACAGGCCCATGCAAAAGATCTGATAGATCAGCCGTGCCTTGTTTACCATCATTAAAAGACACTTGAACTTTATAATCTTGAATATATTTAGCGTTAACAATATGCAATATCATGTTTTATTCCAACGGCTTAATTTGTTTCGGCAGTTCTTGTTTACGGCACAATTCCCAATCTTCCATCAAGGCTTGTTCGTTAAGAATGCGCCACTCCTGAACAAGACCCAACACTCTGGCCGGGAGTTTACCACTGGCCGCCCCGGATTTTATATCGACAACAGCTTCATATTCGCCGTATCGCGCGTGAAAATGTCCCGGGTTATGATCGTCCCAATACATTGTAATGACAACACCTAAAAATTGAGAAATGATTGGCATATTTGGAATATACCATAAATAAAAATTAGCGGCAATTTATTTAAAAGCCGGGATGTTATTCCTCCCCTCTCACCGCCGCCAAAAACAATTCTTCCAAATTTTTCTTTCCCGCCCGCGCCAGCAAATCCGACTGCTTTCCATCCGCGATAATCTCCCCCTTTTGAATAATCAAAACCCGCGGCGCGACCTGTTCAATCTCGGATAAAATATGCGTACTAAGCAAAACCGTGCGCTCGCTTCCCTGCTGTTTTATCAAATCCCGCACCTGCAAAATCTGTACCGGGTCCAGCCCATTGGTTGGCTCGTCGAGAATCAAGACCGGCGGTTCATTTATCACCGCCTGAGCCAGCCCGACTCTTTGTTTAAAACCTTTTGATAGCGCGGCAATCAGCCGGTCGCGTACCGCGCGCAAAGAACAAGCAGCGATCACCTTATCAACTTGCATCTTCTGCTTTCGAGCCGGAACATCCTTCAGCCTCGCCGCGAAATAAAGATATTGTCCCACTGTCAGCGCCGGATAAAGCGGCGGATTTTCCGGCAAATACCCGATTTTCCTGCGGACATCCAACGGCCGGCGCAAGGCGTCCATCTGTGCCACAAACACCTCTCCCGAAGCCGGCCGCAAAAAAGTGGTTAAAATCCGCATTAAAGTGGTTTTGCCCGCGCCGTTACAGCCCAGAAATCCGACAATCTCGCCCTTGCCAATGGCCAGGTCCACATCAGCCAGCGCGCGCTGTTTCCCATAGAAATGATTTAATTTAGAAACCCTGATCATATTTTTGCTGTAATCCCGGACAACCGTTTTTGCAATTCATTCCTGATATGATAAGCGGCTATCCCCGCCGCGACCGCCACATTCAAGGAATTCTTCAATCCCGCCATTTCAATCTCAATGGCCTGATCGCAATCCGCGAGAATCGTTTCGCTCACCCCGGAAATTTCATTGCCGACGACCAAACACACCGGCCGCTTGGGATGATAATCCTGATACAACACACTCGATTCCATTTGCTCCAAGAGGACAATCTCATACCCCTCCTGCCGCAAACGCCGCACCACAACCCGCACATCCCGCTCGTGTTCCCAGGGGACGCGCTGTTCTGCGCCCAAAGCCGTCTTGGAAATCAGCTGATTCGGTGGATACCCCGTTATCCCGCAGAGAAAAATCTTCGCGACTCCCGCGCCGTCCGCGGTGCGGAAAATCGAACCTACATTATACCCGGAGCGGATGTCATTGAGAACAAAAACAAACGGCAAAACCGAAGCCCCGTTTTTTTGCTCCTGACGAAAAACTAATTCCTGATGAGATAATTTGCGCATGGGCGTATTATAGCAAAAAAAAGGCGCTCCGAAATTAAAGAGCGCCTTTTTATTCTCCAGCAAACCTATTAGGGTTTATTTCTTCGCCATATATTTCAACAGATCAATGACGCGGTTCGAATAGCCCCATTCATTGTCATACCAAGATACAACTTTGAAAAAGCGTTTTTCGCCTTTGAGGTTGTTCTGTAACGTGGCCAAGGAATCGTAAATCGAAGACCGGGCATCATGGATGAAATCCGTAGATACCACTTCTTCGGTTGCCACGCCGAGATAACCTTTTAAATAACTATCGGCAGCTTTTTTCATTAAACCATCAATTTCTTCGATCGAGGTGTCGCGGCTCGCGCGGAAGGTTAAATCCACGACGGATACATCCGGGGTCGGCACGCGAAACGCCATACCGGTCAATTTGCCCTTGGTCGCGGGAAGAACTTCGCCGACCGCTTTGGCAGCGCCGGTAGTGGACGGAATAATATTGATCGCCGCCGCCCTGCCGCCGCGCCAATCCTTTTTGGAAGGACCGTCTACGGTTTTTTGCGTCGCGGTATAACTGTGGATCGTGGTCATGAGACCCGTCTCAATTCCAATGCCTTCCTTTAATAAGACATGGACGAGCGGCGCCAGACAATTTGTGGTACAACTGGCATTAGACACGATATTGTGTTTAGCCGCGTCATATTCCTGCTCGTTCACGCCCATCACAATCGTCTTTACTTCGCCTTTGGCCGGAGCGGAAATCACGACTTTCTTGGCACCCGCGTCCAAATGGCCTTTGGCCTTTTCGCTGTCCGTGAACAATCCCGTGGATTCAATCACATATTCCACGCCTAAGGCCTTCCACGGCAATTCCGCCGGGTTTTTGGTCGCCATCACGCACTTGACCTTGTGGCCATTGACCACGATCATGTCCGCTTCTTCCTTGGACGGATCGCTCTTGGCGGTTGACACGTCATGCTTAAATTTCCCGTGCACCGAATCATATTTGATCTGATACGCGAAATATTCCGCGTCCGTGGACACATCAACCACCGCGACCACATCGATTTCCTTGCCCAGCAACCCCTGATCGCACAAGGCCTGAAACACCATCCGGCCGATGCGGCCAAACCCATTGATCCCGACTTTAATCATGACTACCTCCCGATTATAAAATATATTGTAGGATGACTGAAAATGGCCAGCCAAATTTATCAGTCTGTCCAAAATTGATTATTTAAAATATACTGCCCTGGGCTCATTGTCAACAAAAATCACTTTTCCGGCGAAAATCAATCAGAGGGAAAGAAAGGACCGACGCGTCATGACAAAAAATCTTTGGCATTTTCCAAGCTCAAGGCTTGCCATTGAATTTTATAACGGGGATAATCGGCGGTGAGTCGTTGGGCTTTACGTTTTAGTTCTTCGAGATTGATCTTGCGTTTGTTGATTTTTACTTCCGCGATCAGCATTTCTTGTTTAAGATCGTTGACCGCCACGATATCGATTTCATTTTCATTGCCCTTTTCCCAATAAGAACCAATGTTATTAAACTTTTTGGATTCCGCGCATAGATCGCGATAAAATTGTTCCAAGACTTTTCCGGAGTAAACCGCGTAATCCCGCTTGATGATCTCCTTAATGTATTCAAAATTTTCCGATTCCACCGCCGAACGGTGGCGATAAATAAACCGGAACCAAAAATTTAAAAAATGATCGTTGATTTTGTATTTCTGCGACCGGGAATTGGGTTTGGCGTTGATGGGTTTATATTTGGCAATGATCGCGTAATCGTTTTCCAAACGGTCCAAGTAACCTCCCGCGTTCCCGCCCAGCAGAGACTCAATCTCCGATCGTCCGATCTTTCCTACGGAAATCAATTCCAAAATCGAAAAATAAGTGCCATATTCCTTGCCAAATTCCTCGATCAAAAGATTCCTTCCTTCACTCAAAAACGGCGAATTCGGGGCAATCATAAAATCAAGAATCTGATCCAATGAAAACGCCTTATTCCCGACCAACAGGTCAATATACTTGGGGCTTCCGCCGGTAAACAAATAAAAATCAAACAAGGCTTTCGTATCCTTGATTTTATGATCTTTAAGGATGTCTCCGATCGTCGCGATCGTGAACGGCTTGATCATAAAAATCCGATCAGCCCGATTGAACAGCGGCTCTTTGGAATGTTGAAATATCTTGTGTATCAAGGAATAGACGGACCCGACCACAATGACATTCAGCCGGGATTTTCGCTTATGCAGGTCCCACAATTTCTGAATGTCCGAATAGACCGCGGGATTTATATGATAAAATTCCTGAAACTCGTCCATGATCACCGTGAGCGGCTCGGTTTTGGCTGCCTGCAATAAAAGCAAAAAGATATCTTTGAAGGTGTGAATTTCGCCCACAAAAGGCAAATCGGGAAGCATCCGCTTGATCTCGGCAAGAAACTCGGCGCACAACAAGGCCTCGGATTTTTTCGCCGTAAAAAAATAAAGGTGCCGCGTGTCTTTAACAAATTCCAAAGACAACAGCGTTTTTCCGACGCGTCGGCGTCCCGTCAAAACCGCCAAACGCCCCTCATCCGGAGATTGGGAAAAAAGCCGCTTTAAATCTTTTAATTCCTGCCGGCGATCATAGAATTTCATTATAGTAACCTCCGTTACTGTAACTAAGGTTACTATATAAATATAATTTTGTCAAGGATTGGCGCGACACAAAAATTACTTTTCCCTCAACTCCACTCCCCTCAATGGAATCGCTCAACAGATTGACCTTAAATTTTACGCTTTTTAAAATTTTTTCACATCCGCCGGCATTTCCCGGTTGTTCAGGCCCAACAGCGGCAAAACGCTGGGCAAAGGCGTGATTCCCAGAAAAATCGCTTCTAAACCCCGAAAATGTCCCGCCCGCAGCTCTGCGCCAACCGCCGGGTCGAATTTAAATTCAATGCCTGATCCTTCTTTAGCGATTTCCATTCCCATTCGTTTTCCATTAAACGCCACACCGCCGAGCGGCGTCATTTCAGCCGGCGAAGATTGCTGCGCGCCTGCGGCGCTCACCTCATGAATAGCTTCGCTATTGACCGCCAGTCCTTCAAAGGCGAGTCGCAACGCGATCAATTCTTCCGGCAACATATTCGGGAATTTAAAAATATTAAAACGCCATTCAGATCCAAAGGGGGCCTGTAATAAATAATCAGACAGCGACGAAATTGGACGCCGATTGCCATTAGGCGCCACAATATCGATCGACGCGTAAACACCGGGGTTAACCGATGAATCTTTATCACCCATTTGCGGCGCGCTCTGATATTCCACTCGATATCCTTCCGGGAGTTTGGGGTATTCCCGAACCTGGTTTAATATAGAGTCTGGCGCACTGTCCCCACTTAAAACACCTCCCAAAGCCTGAAAAATTCCCGCATAATGTATAATGCTTAGTTCCCATATTGTTTTTTCCCAAATACGGATTTGCATTTCCCGATAAGCATCTACCACTGCTTTATTGACCAGTTCCAAGACTTTGCCTCTGGGCAAAGCCAGAATGACATCATGCTGCTGCAGCCCGGGATCACTCGCCACGGTTGTTTGGAATGTAAAAAACAACGTGTGTTTCTCTTTCGCCATATCGGCTATGCCCTGCTCAGAAGGGGACGGATCGATTCCATCTTTCCTTACAACTGACCTGATGCTTCCGTCTCTGAGCTGGATGCCATCGACCACCACCCCATCAACAGCCTGACGTTCCCGTAGAAAAAATTGCAAGGCAGGAGCCGTGGTTTGTTGTCCCCAATATCGGTTACTGGCGCCATAAGTGAACTTGATTTCATTTTGAAGCTTGGGCAATAAGCTTTTTATATCTTTTTCCAAAGCCAGCACTGGCGGTCTAACCACCACCACATTTTGATTTGGCAGAACCACTGTCACAATCACACTCTGACGAATTTGGAGGGCCTTTTCCCAATCTTCCGGCTTTGGATCAGTATTAAGATGCAATTCATCTCCTGTCCCTGCTAACAAAAACATATCTTTACCCGGATCTTCCTGAATGCCGACTTTGACTTCAGCAGCATACCAACCTCGTAAAATCTTTTGATAATCCCCCGCGGTTTTTGTCCCGGGATAACTTAAATTTCGCAGAATGTCCGACATGATCGACGCATCGCGTTGAGTCAACTTCGCGGGCGATGATTGCGCCGCTTTGGTTAATTTGGTGTATCCTATGGGCTGCATCCTTTCTGTCACAAAAACGGCGTCCGAGACGAGCAAAAGCGCGGTTTCCGCCGGAGAACTGCTATACGCCGTAACGGGGTCTGGTAACATATGTAATCCGCCGGAAAAATATTTGCGGGAAGTGGTCTCTTCCGTGACCGGATCCGTGTCTTCTTTGATATAGTTAAAAACCCCCTTGGAAAATGCGTGTAAATACCGTTCATAAATCTTGTCTTTTTCAGCAGGATCCGCGGTTTTGACGCCTTCGATTTTGCCGGTGTTGCTGTATACCTCATTGATCAGGGCGTTTTTTAAGGTTTTTTTGTACCACGAAGCCAGAATCATCGCATGAAACATCTGGCGCAATTGGGTGAAATTCTTGCCTTGATTCACTTCTTTTTCAATTTCGGGAATGACCACTTCCTTGACAGCCGAAGCCGCCATGCTTTGAGCGGAGCGAAATAGCGGCGGAGTGCCGAACCCAGTCAGTTCGGCTGTTGTTTTCTTTTGAATCGCCACATAATCCTCTTCCATCATCACCTTCAACTTCCAGCCGATCACAAAAGCCGTATTATTTCGTTCCAAGACCTTGGCATGGTCCGCCACGATCCAGACTTTATTAAATGTATCCACCGGGATATCCACATTGCCGTATTGCTTACGCACCTTGGCATAAACAGTATCCCAGAATTTTTTCCCCAATTCTTTTTCCGGGTACATCAAGGAAGCGGTCAATTGTTTCAAAACATAATCCTGCGCTAACATATCCCGCCCCATTTCCGTTTTTCCTAAAGCATCCGGAACGATCCGGTTTTTTTCATACGGCGAAAAGTTCACCCAGAGATCTTCGTCCTTAATCGTAAGGCTGGCCAAAAAATACTTAATCAGTTTTTGCGCCTCCGCCTTGAATTCCGGGCTATTGGTCTTATATCCGGAATGGCCGGAATCAATAATAAAATCAAACAACAACGGATTATCCGGATGGACGACCAGTCCTTTCATCATGACCGGCGTGTACATAGGTGTCAATCCGACCATTGCTCCCGGCGCCGGCAAAAGCAAAGGCCCGGCAAATACGCTTTGTCCCGGACCAAAAGCCCATCCGCAGAAAAAGATTAACCATACGGTAAAAATACGATAAAAAAGAGTTTTTTTGAATTTGCTGATGGACATAGCCCGCTCTCCTGTTGAAATTGCTGGTTAATTTGACCGCCGCTCGAAAAGAGCATCGGCAATGTAACTGGTTACATGGCAAATATGCCATATGATCCGAGGTTTGTCAAGGCAACCAGGCAAACTTTTTTTAAATATTTTGGGAAAAGA
This sequence comes from Candidatus Omnitrophota bacterium, assembly GCA_015233495.1. Classification (GTDB taxonomy): domain Bacteria; phylum Omnitrophota; class Gorgyraeia; order Zapsychrales; family Zapsychraceae; genus JADFXQ01. The sequence goes on from JADFXQ010000001.1 coordinate 46,476, forward strand.
CGGATTTCCGCTCTACGAACTGAACCGGAAGGATCGTTTTACAATGGAAGGATTCCAACAAAACGCGCGACTCCAGATGAGTTATGAGCGACCGGACTGCTTCTTGCGCCAAATGATAAACCGGCATCCTAACGGTCGTTAACGCGGGCCGCAATCCGGCAGACCGCCAATCATCATCAAAGCCGACTACGGATATTTTTTGCGGGCAAAGGATCTTTTTTTCCTTCAAGCGATTCATCACCATAATAGCCATATTATCATTACAACAAAATATAGCAGTTATCCGCGGCCGGACGCTTAATAATTGATCCAACGCGCCGGCAGTGATCTTTTCATTATCAAAATCGCCGGTTTGAATCAAATCTTTTCCTAAACGAAAGCCTTTTTTTAATAATCCGCCGCGAAACCCCTCCAGGCGTTCGCCGGAATCGCGCGACCAGTCCGGACCGGCCAGACAGGCCACGCAATGATGGCCTTTTTCTAATAAATGCTCGGCGACCATTTGCCCTCCGGCCAGATTATCGGCGCAAACAAACCGCGCCTTGATCCCGGCTTCGTAATCATTGATAATCACGCAAGGAATCTTCATCTGATTAATAACTTCCCGGTTGGCGAAAAAACGAAACCACTGGGTGGAAATCAAACCATCCACCCCTTCCCCGGCATAAAAATCAGAATTGGCCCATTTTTCCTTTTCCTGCTTTAATAGAATCAATTTGAATTGATATGCGGTCCTTAGCAGATAATTGGAAACCCCGGCCAGGATATGTGCATAGTAAGAACTATAAAAAATATTCTCCACATAAGGAAAAACGATCCCGATAGTTTTCGTTGAGGTCTTCCGCAGATTTTTTGCCGCGAAATGCGGCGTGTATCCCAGCTCTTGAATCAGGGTGTCAATCCTTTGCCGGGTTGCGCCCGCGACCCGATGCCGGGTATCCGGATTGATCACCCGGGAAATCGTCGCTACCGAGACGTGGGCTTGTTTCGCTAATTGCCGAATGTTCAGTTTCATAATATCGTCCGGATTTGAATGTAACTAATTACTTAAAATATACCTGATTCCGCAACAAACGTCAATATATTGGGCAAATAAATAGTGACGGGAAAATTATTGCTGGATCAGAAGCAGAAAACTAATCAGCCAAACTAATATTTTCGATCTTGAGCCGATCCAGGATCTGCGTAAAGTTAAATAAGTCCTCATAATATAAGTATAAAATATAAATCGACGGAAAATAAGGGCGGGACCGGGGGGTTGGGAAAGCGTTTTCTTTATGGCAGCACTATAATGGAGAATCCGCTGAGTTAAGATCAGAGAGAACATTGACAAACCAACAATTTCATGTTAACTTAATAAAAAATAGGAGACAAACCATGAATTCCAAAACAACCCAAGCGCTCAAACATTTGCATAAAGCGCGGGAACTGGCGAAAAACTTAGATAATCCGTTCAAAGGTCTCACCAAAGAAGGAATCATTAACCAATTACGCGCTTCCCGGGAAAAACTCTGGTTGGAAAAGTATGCGGTTAGTTCTCGACACTAATGTCTTCATCTTCGCGTTCGGCGAAGCCGAAAATGTATCTTGCGTGAGACTGATTGAAACTTTGACAGTCCTCAAGGCATCCATTCATATTCCCCGCACAATTATCCGCGAAGTCCAAAATAGCCTGCGCCCTATATTGTTCAAAGAATTCATTCTCTTTCTGAATAAAGCGGCGCATATCGAAGAAGATCACGTTGTCTCTTTTGAGCTCGGCATGAAATACGAAGCTATGGGACTAAAACCCGCCGATGCTTTTATCGGCTCATTTACGGAATGGGTTGGCGCGGAAATTCTCGTGTCGGAAAACCGCCATTTTCTTTCCCGGCAATCCAATTTGCCGTTTAAAGTCTTAACGGCTGAAAAATGCCTCAAATTTTTTAAATAATTCTTGGAAATCAAAAAAACTTCGCGATATTTCCTCGAAATTAGCTCGAGCTCAACTGATTCCTCCCAATTATTCCGAATGCAGCATCACCAGCATCTCCCGCATCTCAGGATCAGTGGGGGATTGTTCGTCTTCTTCAAGGCGCAGGATGTCCGCGATACAGCCCAAGACCGCCGGGCGTTCTTTTTTCAACCGGCCGTTTTGATATGACGCGGCCACATAATTTGCAATCCGCCGGATCGCGGGGATGCCCCCTTCCGCCAACATGGCCTGGATGGCAGCCCACTCGTCTCGAGAATTAAAATCCGCGGGCAGCTTAGCCGCCATTTTTCGCCACCCGTATAGAGAATTGGTTCCTTTCTCAAAGGGGGACAACTCCCGCAAGTCAACGCCGCCGGGATTCTCCGCGGATTCCGCCGGGGCCGGCGAACTTTGGCGCCGGGTTGCGCCTAATTGCGTTGTTACCGGCGAACCGGCCGCGTCAGCCCGCGCCGGGTCTATTCCCGAATCTTCACCCTCCAGAACAAACCAGTTGCATGCAACCCATTTCATCATTTGAGCGAACGGGCCGACCGGTTGGTGGGTAAAACCGCTTTTGGAATCCGTTGACACAAAACCCCGGCGCAACTGCTCCCGGACATCCAGGTTCGTCCTGACCGACTCTTCCAATAAATGCGCTAATTCATGAATAATAACATCCGTAGCTTGACAAATCACGCCCGGACCAGCAACCCCAATTTGTCCCGCCAAAGCACGGTTCAGAAACATTGTCGGCTTTTCCTGGCCTTTGGGGCCATAATACCCGAACGCGCCCGCGAACCGCAGTGACTCATCAGGTAAATCACTCAACAACACAACCTGCTCTATGCCGAAATGCCTCGCCCCGGATAAAGCCAAATCCCGCAATTCCTTTTCCCGATCAGTATAGGCGCTGGTATTGATCATAAATTTTTCAGGATGAGAAATTTGTTCAATACCGGTTGTCACATCAATTGACTTGCTGACCATCTCATCAAAATCCGCTATATCTTCGGCCTGCGGTACGGCTTCCAAAATATATCCGGCTTGCTCTGCCGCGCGTTGCAGCGCTTTGGATGCTTTTCCCAAAAATGACGGCCGCTGCTTTTCCCGTTCTATTTGCAACTTCATACGCCGTCCAAATAAACTGATTGTTTTCCCGGGCCTATCCGGATTCGGCACATTTAACATTAAAATCAATTTAACAAAGTTCGGAACCACAAGGTCTTTTTCCCCATACTGCGCCGGCAGAGATTCTAATTCCTCAGAGCTAATCAAGGAAAATTGACCGGCATTGATCTTGTTCGCCAACGCGCTGATGGCCCGATCGTGTTGATCAATGGCTAACGAATAATGTTCTCTCGGCTCTCTTTCCCATTCGACAGGAAAACCCTCAAAAGTAAATTGACCCTGCTCTGCCGTGGCTGGCATCATTGTCCGCAAAGCCAAAGCCTTATAAAATTCGATTGCCACATATCTCTGAACTATGGATTTATAATGTTCGTCAAAATGCGCGAACTTGTCGCGATTGCCGGTCAGCGGCAACGGGACCTGCACGATCAACCCCAGTTGTTGAATATGCTTGCGTAAGGCCGGCGGGACGAGCGCGAAATACTGGGCTTCATCCAACTCGCATACCCGGCGGCCAAATTTGTCTACGACCTGCGACGGCATATCCCTAGCGCTAATGATTTTAAATTTGCCGTCAAACGTATGGGTTTGCGACGCGATAAGAAAATCCCAAGCCTGGGGAAATTCTTTCTCCAATGTCCGCCGGATAGCTTGCTCCGCTTGGTCCCAACCCTCCCGCAGGGTGATCTCATTGTCGCCAACCCGATACGCCCACCCGCGCTCCACCATGATCCCCGCAAACCTGGACCACTCCCAACTGCGGGGCGCCCACCCGGCCCACCAACGGCGCGGTCGAGGCAATTGCGTCTCAAATTCCTGCCGGGTGATCGGCTTGCCTCCGGCAAGTATGGCCTTAAAATCGGTTTCACTTAAAACCTGATGATCCACAGTCAGCAGTTCATTGTGAGTCTCGCCGTCGATACCGCGCCGGAAATATATCCCAAATCCGCCGCTGGTTCGCGGCCCATCCGCAGTGGAAGAAAGTCCGGAAAATATCTTATACGCGCGCTCGGACAGCATCGCGTCAAATTCCGGGATCGTGTCTTTCGCTTTTTTGATCCGCCGAATCAAAACCCCATCCTGCACATTGGGGTCGCTAATCTTCCGGATCCGGGTGAGCTTCACGTGAAGCGGGTTGCCAAACGCGTCTTTGGAAACTTGGATCACAAACATATAACCCGTCCCTTGCCGGCAGGTAATGATTTCCACGCGGTCCACCCCGGCCAAAAAAGTATATTTCCCTTTCCCAAAAAAACCGGCAGAATGTTCTTGCTCATCCGCTTCTTTAGTCGACACCTTGATCAACAACGCTGCCGCGTAAGCCGCGCCGGGTCCGTCGTCCTGGAAAGCCTCCACATATTCTTCTTCGCCGTTATTGTCCTGCAAATAATGGTCAATGACCAAGGTTTTCGCGCCCGCGTCCTGGGCGTTGGCCGGACCTTCGCGAGCGGCCGCGTCAGCTTCTCCCTGTACCTTGACATCGAACAGCACATCCTTTTCAGATTGGGGATCGGTTTCCGGCAAAGACACCGCAGGGTCCTGAATCGCGGCTATCAAATCGTCCATCGCAATAACCGGCTGGCCGTTCTTGGGCCGGCGTCGTTCCAAATCGTTCAATCGGGAAAGGTCAATTCCCTGCGGATAATGCCCAGTGCCGTCCGCCAACAAAACGTCTTCGCCATTCGGCAAAACCGGTTGCCCGCGATGCGGCAATTCATCGATCTCTTGAGTCAAAAAAGCCACGACCGGACGCGCGTATCCCATGTCATGGCCGGCCAGCGGATCATCCGCGTAGGCCAACAAGAGCCGGATGCCAACAGTCTGGAAACTCGAACATAATTTTTTCAGAAAATTGACTTTGCTTTGCTCTTCCGCTGTGAGGATCCGGCTGATTTGCTTGGTCATGATCGGGATATGATGAACCGGATCATTGCCGGCAAACCGGGCCAAGAACGCCACCGCATCTAAAAGCCCAGACGTGTTGATTCCCGTAAACGTAGTAAGCGCTCTGATCAATTGAATCACCGCTTCCAGAGCCCGGACTTGTTCAACAGTGTCCATTTGCCAGCCGCCGCCTAAAGCGAGTACCGCTTCCAAAGATAAATCCGTCGCGGCATCCTCGTCCAGAGCCATTTGAAATAAACTGCCAAACAATTGCGTATAAAAAGCTCGCCGCGTTTTATGGACATTGGGTAAACGTTCGGCAACTGTTTCCAGATAACCCGGCAAACCGGACATGATCCGGGCCATCCGCCGCTCAAATAACTCAAACGGCAGTCCGGTCAAATCTAATTCCTGCCCTTGTGCCGCCGCGGCAAAACGCCGCCGGATTTCCGCGGTCTGCTTTGCAAACAACCGGTCAATCCCCGCTTCGATCCGTCCGTTGATTTCATCTTGATAATCCGCGCACTCCTCGGGAACCAAGGCCGCGAACCCCAAATAAGCCGCTCTGGCCTGAGCAATCCAGGCTTCACCCTGACTCATAATTTTTTCCTGCCACAAAGCATCTTCGCGGCGCTCCGGCTCTACTGGAGCAGCTGCCGGCAGCTCAATTGGGACCTCAGACACCGCTCTTATTCTCTCCGATAAGTTCGCATAAAACGCTCTTATAATTTCCTCGTAAATAGCCGTCGGCGGCGCCAACGCCGAAGTTCGAACCCGGGTGCGCCGCGGGTCCAAATAAATACTCTGGCCCGTGCTCGCGTTGGTGAAAACAAAATACTCCCCGTTCACATGCACATAAGCAAAAGCGTCGGGTACACCCTGGGGAATTTCCCGAACGTTTCCTTGCGCGTCGAATATTGCGAGTCTACCCTGTAAAATAAATTCGCGGCTCTTTGTTATCGTAATAGAAAGCGATGATAAGTTTACGCTATGGAATTTTTGGGTTCCCTCATCCCAAACCACCAACATCGAATCATCTTTCCGGTCAACCCACCAACTCTTGCCGCCTTTTAAAGGTAAGATCTCCGTGGTTATACCGCAATCAAATTGTTCTTCCTCTACCTCGCTTTTTAAATTTCGGAATAATGTGTCACCCTGCACATTGCCAATATTCCGCCAAACAGCCACATTACCGAACAATTCCACAGTTGTACGGTCCTGTTTCGTCGGCGGATTGGAACTATAATGTATCCTTGTCCCCATAATCATGAATAAGCCGAACCTATCCGCAATTTGGTATATGTTGCTCCCCGAAATATCATACCCTTGCCAGAATTCCGGGCTGGCTTGGCCGGACGGAAACTCCGGAATTGATTGTTCATTATACAATTGCCTTAGGACAAGTGTGTTTTTATTCCTTAGAAACGTCAACATTTCATTTTTGTCGCGGCCTTCGAAAACTACATAAACAAATCCCGCATCATTACTGATAAAAATTTTTTCTTTGAAATCTGGCATCCTGGTTGTAACCGGTTCTCCTGACTTTAAATTGATCAAACCTAATTTATTCCCTATTTTATAAATCGCAATCATGCCGCTGGCGTCGATCTCAATATGCTCCGCGTTCCAAATCAGCGGTTTACCCGATTCCAAGGAAAAAAGGCCATAGGTATTATTCCTTTGCTTGGCAATGACCACATCCGCTTTGTCGTGAACAACGTATTCACTGATCTCCCTGAATGACGTGAACCCAGTCAGCTGGGGAAGCGCGGCGTCATGATCGCAATATTTGATCTCATTTTTAAACCGCTGGACGGAAAACCGCCCGGAAGCGGACAGTTGAATGTCCCAGGCGCGCTTCCGCGCAGACCTGGTCGTAGGTAAATTTCGAATATCTATGATCTCTTTCCCGCCCGCCTGATCAACATATTCCACAATCAAAAACCGATCCGTATGCGACACCATATAGCAATCGTGCACCGTCCAGAGCAGTTCACCCGCGGGATTATAGATATCAACCTTTCGAGAAAATATTCTCATGAAATAGTTGTCTTCCATTCTAATGAATCGTGCTATTCCTATCTCAATATGGTCTTCTGCTGGAGCGTCTGACGGTTTACTGAACAAAAATATAGAATCCGCTGGCGCGGCCTGTGACCCTTCAGCAAACGGCGCCACAACCGTTTGGGAAGGTCCCGGAACAAAAGCAGTTGCCGGAGGGCGGCTTAAATCTTCCCGAAACCTCTGCTCTGCGGCGGCGCCTATGCTGCCTGCGTTGGAAACAGCCGGCCAAGCCGGTTTCGCCGGCGCGGCCGTCGGGGCGTCGATAACATTCGCTTCCGCGAATCCCGGCCGCATTTCATATCCCGTGACAAGGGCCTCCCCCGTCATCTTATTGATCTGCTCCCACATATGCGCCAATTCTTTGCGTTCCTGCGCATTCAGACCCGTTGATTTTTTCGCCAACTCAAACAACCTTTGCCCAAAAGAATTGCGCCCCTTGCCTGAGGGCACAGCCACAAAATCTTTGGCACGGACCAGCGCCAAATCCCGGTCAACTTGTTCGCTGGATACCGCCTTTCCGTTTACCGCAGCCAAACTTTCCGCGGTGAACGGCAAAACCACCACTGACAACTCGCCTTTCAACAGCTTATCCGGGATCACCTGGCCGCCCAATTGACTCGCGATAAACGTGGCAGTGCTGTCAAACAAATCTTCATGCAGCCAAATCACTTTGTCTTCTTTTCCCTTCGGAATTTGCACCTTGCGAAAATCCGTATAATACGGCAAAAGCAGATATCCCTGCGCTTGATATTCTTTTAACCAAGGCTTAAGCGCTTTCTTGATCTCCATCTTTATTTGATCGATGACATTAGCATGCTTGCCGTTTTCACCAATCAATCCATCCAAACCGCAAACCAGCATATTGATGTACCGGATCTTATCCGGTGTCAGGATATCCGGATTCGTTAAAATGCCCTGAACTGCGCGATTGACCGCAAACTGAAAATTCCCTTCTAACCTCGCTTCTTCCGGAAGCTTGACCTCGTCCCGAGCTTCCGGCACATCCAAAAATCCCGCCAAATCCACCAATAGGCCTCCCTCCGCCACCGCCTGCGGCAATACCCGGTCCGGGATTTGCACAGCTTTAATCACTTCATACCTGCGGCCGAATGAAACCTCTCTTTTGGAAGACAAGGGGTCAAAAACGACACTGATCCGCTTGGCTTCTTGGTCCCGTTTTGCCCCGTCCAATTCATCCGCTTGTTTTGAACCCTTCACAAACATCCGTGACAAAACACCCGCGTCCATGCCTTTTCCATTATCCACAATCACAATTTCCCCGTCGTGAGACCAGATATGCACCCGCCGGGTTGCCGCGTCCGCCGCCCTTTGGGCCTTTCCGGTGTGGGGAACAAGCACAACCTTGCGGTCAAAATCGTTCAATTTTTCGCCCTGCACATAAATCGTGACATCCGGCACATAAGCAAACCGGTTGGCCAACTCGGTGATCATTGTGTTTTGAAACGCCGCGTCCGCGTCTTTTTTTCCCGGCGCCCAATCCTGACTTTTAACGCGCACCACTGTGCCCTGAGTGATTTCATTTTCTCCCAGCGCCGCCTGTTGAAACACAGACCGGTCAATGGCTTTAATCTGAATATAATTTTGCCCGGACCGGCTTTTTAAAATCGTGAGTTGATAATAATCTCCGTCCCGGGCGCGCGTCAGCACTTCAATGCGGTCCTGTCCGCTGGGGCCCAACCATTCCAAGATCTGCTTCACGCCTTTTCCAAATTGTCCGATATCGCACCCCAAGGCATCCAAACTGTTGGACACCGCTTCAAAAATAGCTTGGGTTTTAGGTTTTTGGCTTTGTTTATCCGTGAGTTTTTTCAGATAAGGATTTTTGTAAGTGTCTTGATTTATGCTGTCAATGATCGCTTTATTGTATTTGCCGCCGGATAATTCTTTTAAAAGGTCTTGGATGGCTGCGGCAAACGCTTGTTCCCGTCTCGCTTTATTCATAGCATCCAAGTCATAAGCTTGCGGAGCCAAACCCGCCAAAGTCAATACCTGCTTAAGGTGATCCGCTTGCATACCCAAACTCAATTGTTGCTGAGCGTGAAAAAAATGCTCTAAATCAATACCAGAAAAACCCAATTCCGGGTCTTCATAAGCAAAGGCTTCCGAACTGATTTGGACTTCAGCCGGTTTCGGTCCGGAGAACGACTCTTCATCTTTATTGACGTTTATTGTTTTTCGGAATAACGACTTTAGTTTATCGAGCCAGCTCGCTGCCGGGGATGAAGACGACTTCATCTCCGTTACCTCCGAGGATACGGCCGAAACCGCCGGGATCTGTTCTGCGTCCAGCCCGCCCCTGATTCCAATCGGAATGACGGACGGAGAAATCGGCAAAACATTGGCCGGGTTCGGAATATAAACCGCGGAAGAAACTGTCAAATCAAACCCGCCGCTCACATAGGTCCGCACGGTTTGGCCGTCGGGAGTGTCAACTGATTTTTCGCTGTTATATTCGCCGTTTTGAAAAGATTTTTTGTAGGCTGAGAAATAAGTGTCTTTGGACCAGGTTGTCTTAGATTCAAGACCCGTGAGGTTTTGTTGATCGATCAGGTTGGGATAAGTTCCGGATTGGTTTTTATATCTTTTTTTGAACCATTGCGCCAAGATCAGCGAGTAATAAACTTGCCGAAATTGCGCATACCGTTTGGCTGTGTTGACTTCCTTGGTCAGCCGCGGAATTATGAGTTCGCGAATCTGCTGGGACGCGTATTCATTGATGGCTTTTAATTTTGGGTCAGTAAAATTGTAGTCCGGGTCGTTTTTGAGATGGTCCTGCTGTAGCATGACTTTGAGCGTGGCTTTGTAAATGTAGGCGCCCCCCTCCCCTCCCCATGCTTCGCGGGGGAGGGGTTTTGCATACTGCTTTTCTTTTCGGATTCGTTCGCTCTCTATCTTTTCCTTTCTATTTTCACTAATGATAATTTCCCCCGGCACGATCCACGGCCGGGTCATAGTCGGGATAGCGATTTCCTGATTGCCGTAGATTTCACCGGCTTTTTTATAGACCCGGGTCCAATATTCCCGGCCTTCCGGGGTTTCCTGGGACACGTATTTGGCCATGTCCTTCTTCAACTGCAAATCCGCGGCCAGCAAAATCCGCCCGATATCCGTGCGCGCTAATTGCGGGTCAATGCTATGATCTTTGTCTTCCGGCCGCAGGTTCACCCAGAACATACTGTTCGGCAAAGTCAGGCCGATAAAAAAATAATTCAGCAGGTCTTTGGCAGTGGATTCGATTTCCGGCGACTTGACATTTTTCTGATCGCCTTTATCCAACAGCAAATCAAACTTATTAAGGGGAATGTTGTAAGCTAAATACCGAAAATGCAAAGGCCGAAACTTGTCCGCGACCAGCATATTCCCCAACCCGGACATCGCGCCGGCCACATCCAAAGACACTGCCAACTGCGCCAATCCGGTCTGCTGGACCAGAAGCAGAAAACTAAGCAGCCAAACTAATATTTTTGACCGAAAGCAGATCCAGGATCTGCTCAAGGTAAAATTAGTCCTCATACTATAAGTATAGAATATAAATCGACGGAAAATAAGGGCGGAACCGGGTTTTCGAAAAAACGCTTTCTTGCTCGCGACTAAATTTCATATAACTATAATTTAGTCTTGACTAAAATAACCTTAGGTATAATATAGTCGTATGTCAGATCGGCCTATGTATACTCATTTATGGCAAGAACTCTCCGCTACCAAGCCGATGGTTTTTTTAAGCGGACCGCGTCAGGCGGGAAAAACCACTCTGGCCCGATCCATCTCATCTCTGTATGCCAACAACCTTTATACCAACTGGGATATTCAAACCGACCGGAAAACAATTCTTCAGAATCCATATTTTTATGAAAATCTGGAACAAAAAGACGCGTCCCCCGCTTTAATCATCTTCGATGAAATTCACAAATACCGCGGCTGGAAAAATTATCTAAAAGGGGTTTACGATAAAAGCCACTCGACCAACCGCTTCTTGGTTCTCGGCAGCGGACGGTTGGATATTTTCCAAAAAGGTGGCGATTCCTTGGCCGGACGTTATTACCTGGCTCATGTTTTTCCACTGACCTTGGCGGAATTAGGAAACCGCCGTAAAACATTCCCTGCCTTCTGGCAAAATCCGCTGGATTTGGCGCCGGCGGGAAATTTGGAAAATGTTTGGAACAACCTCAAAAATCTGACCGGATTTCCCGAGCCATTTTTCGCCGCTGATGTGAAAAATTATCAACGCTGGTCTAATACTTACAGCCATCAATTGATCCGGGAGGATATCCGCGATCTGACAAAAATACGAGATTTGGACAATGTGGAGGCCTTGTATTATCTCCTTCCTTCCAAAATCAGCAGCCCGCTTTCGATCGCCAGCCTCAGCCGGGACTTGCAAGTATCATTTAACACAGTTAAAGATTGGCTTGCCGTTTTTGAAAGATTATATCTCACCTTCCGTATTACTCCCTGGACCAAAAAACTATCCCGGGTTGTCACCAAAGAACAAAAATTATACCTGATGGATTATGGCCAAATTCCCGATCCGGCCGCGCGGTACGAAAATATGATTGCCGTCGAACTTTTACGCGCCGTATCCCATTGGACCAACCTGGGTTTCGGCCGGTTCTCGCTCCACTTTTTACGCAGTAAGGAAGGCCAGGAAGCTGATTTCCTCATCGCTGATCGAAACACGCCGCGGCTCATCATCGAGGCTAAACTTTCCGATCCCGCGATCTCCGCCCCACTCTTGAAATTTCAAAATATGCTCAACCTCCCCGCGGTCCAACTCGTCGATAAAAAAGGTGTTTTTCGGATCAGCGCCAACGGCGCCAACCGGATCTTGACCGCTTCCGCGGCCGATTGGTTATCGCAATTGCCATAAAGTTTACGGTACAACGTAAAAAAGTCCTGACTTTTTTACGTTAAACTTTATTTTTGTCTTAACGAAATTAACTTCGAGTCTTATTTAATTCCGCATTTTCCTAAACTTCTTTATTGACATTCCCGGAAAAGAATTGAAGATTAGTAGTGTTCCAGATTTATCATTCTTCTTACATTAGGAAAACTATGGCACAAAAAACCGCGATTATTATCGGCGCCGGACCCGCGGGACTTACCGCGGCTTATGAACTGCTCAAACGCACGGACATTAAACCCATTGTTTTGGAAGCGACGCAAGACATCGGCGGGATTTCCCAGACGATTGTGTATAAGGGCAACCGCATTGATATCGGCGGGCACCGGTTTTTTTCCAAGTCCGACGTGGTCATGGATTGGTGGCAAAAGATCATGCCTTTGGCCGAGCCGCCGGACGGGCCGAAACTTGACCCGGCAAAAACTGACTTGCTGCTGCTCGTCCGTCACCGCTTGTCCCGGATTTATTTTCTGCGGAAATTTTTTAAATATCCGATCAACTTGGATATGGAATCCTGCCGCAACCTCGGCTTAGTCCGCTTAGTCAAAATCGGATTCAGTTATATCCGGGCGCTGATCTCCCCGATAAAAACCGAAAAATCTCTCGAAGATTTTCTCATCAACCGGTTCGGCCGGGAATTGTACAACACGTTTTTCCGCGATTACACCGCCAAGGTCTGGGGCGCTCCCTGCTCCCAAATCAATCCCGAATGGGGCGGGCAGCGCATTAAAGGACTTTCCATTTCCAAGGCAATCGGCCATGCCTTGAAAAAAATGTTGAAACGCGACCAATCGATTTCCCAAAAATCCACGGAAACCAGTTTGATCGAACGCTTCCTCTACCCCAAATTCGGCCCCGGCCAAATGTGGGAAGAAGTGGCCCGCTTAGTCCGGGAACAAGGCGGCGAAGTCCGCATGAGACAGAAAGTTACATCTCTAAAATTGGAAAACAACCGAGTCGTTTCCCTCGTCGCGCAAGACGCGGCTGGCAAGCAGCTGATCACTTTGACCGGGGATTATGTGATTTCCACTATGCCAGTCCGGGATCTCATTGCCGGGATAAACAGCCCGGTCCCGGATGACGCGCGTGCCGTAGCCCAAGGTTTAATCTACCGCGATTTTATGACTGCCGGCTTTCTGCTGAATAAGCTGAAAATCAAAAACCAGACGGATATTCCCACTGCCCATGACCTGGTGCCGGATAACTGGATTTATATTCAGGAAAGCGACGTCAAAATCGGCCGTTTGCAAATTTTTAATAATTGGAGCCCCTATTTGGTGGCTGATCCCCAAAAGGCGTGGATCGGGCTGGAATATTTTTGTAATGAAGGCGATGAACTCTGGCGGATGCCCGACGGGGACTTCATTCAATTTGCCGCCGGAGAACTGGAAAAAATCGGCATCATCGACCGCGCTGATCTTTTGGACTCGGTGGTGATCCGCAAACCCAAAACCTATCCCGCTTATTTCGGCACCTACGATCAGTTTGACAAAATCCGCCTTTTTACCGACCGCATTGAAAACCTTTTTCTGATTGGCCGCAACGGTATGCACCGCTATAATAATCAAGACCATTCCATGCTCACCGCGATTGCCGCGGTGGACAATATTATCGCGGGCAAGACCACTAAAGATAATCTTTGGCAGGTCAACGCGGAAGACTCTTATCACGAATCAAAATGAAAAATCATCTCCGGTTAGTCCGGATCAAAACTGCCGCGTGTCTCTTACTGCTTTTGATCTTCACTACCGGCGTTTTCCGGTATACCGTTTCAATCCGCAAGCCCTGGTTCGGCGGTCTATCGATGGAACATCATCACTGGCTGACCGCCAGCACCGTCAAATTCACTCAATATTGGCTCGCGGAAGGGCCGGTAAAACTAAAATTCGGCTTGATCGAAAATCCCGCCTCGATTGAGTTTCCAACCCTGCGCAGCCGCGGCCCTTATCCGTCTTATCCGCCGGGAACCATAATTCCGCTATATCTGATTTGTAAAATATTGCGTCGGCCGCCCACGCCGGCATTAGTCATGCAATATAATTTAACCAATCATTTTTTCATCGCCCTTCTCTTAAGCGGACTGGCATTCGCCTTTTGCCGCCGAATGGATATCAACCGGCTTGCGGCTTTGCTCTTTTCCCTGATCCCTGCGGGGATAGTCTTGCTGCTGCCCTCGCCGCTGTTTTTCTTTCAAAATGTCTTTTGGAGCGATCAGGCGATTATTCTGCCGTTTGTCCTGTTGGTCGGAATCGAATGGTTCCGCGACAACCAGGCCGGCGGCAAAAATATCGCGACTGCCGCAGCGAGCGGATTTTTATTATTTTACGGCGCGCTTACGGATTGGTTTTTTATATTCTTGGCGCTCGCGCTTTACGGCAAACGCTGGCTGCACGGGGAATACCGCGGCGGATTGAAAAAATACATCCTGCGATCCTTGGCGTTTTGGCTCCCCGTTCTGTTGGCAATGGGATTTTTTCTCTGGCAGTTGCACGCTTTAAAAATGCTCCCGGAACTCAAGGACCATTTTCTGCAGCGCGTCGGCCTTAACAGTGTCGGCAAAACTGAGGCCGATCATTTTTTTACCCGGGTATGGCAGGGACACTGCGTAGACGCCTTCGGCCTAACCGGCCTGCTGTTGTTAGCCGCAAGCTTGATCTTGTTCGGTTTAGGATGCGCCGCTTCCCGGCTGGACAAAAAAAAACGACTTCCTCAGGAGTTCAACGCGGCGCTCACTTTAACCGGTATGCTTTTGCTCCCCGGTCTGGCGCAGATCTTTTTTTTCCGCGGCCATTCCGCCGTGCATGATTTCTCGGTATTAAAACTCACCCCGGCCTTAAGCGTGGTCCCTTTTGTCCTCATCCCCGTCACGGCGATCTATTTATTGGCCCGGGGAATCCCGCCCGGGAAAATCAAACAGTTCGGCGTTGGCGCAGTGGCGCTGTTGCTTTTTAGCGCGGCCGGGTTCTACGTAAAAAAAGAACATCCGCGATTCAAAACATTTTTCCGGACGCCCAATCATTTTTTTGCGGAATTAGGGACTTTCATCGCGGCAAACACCCAGGAACAAGACGTGGTTTTTTCAACCAAAGGCGCGATCGGCGCCAATCCGCCGCTGTATATCATTTATTCAAAAAAACGCGTTTATCCTGTCACGAAAGCAGGGCAAATTTTTTACTTAACCAAAGATATTCCCGGCAATTTTACCCTAAACATCTTAAGCAATGGCGTTCCCGAAACTGATCCGGGCATCAACGCTTTTATCCAATTGGCAGGGGAAAAAATTATCGGGCCCGGCGGGCTGATCTTATATAAAATCAAAGTGCGGCGCTAAAAATCAAAGACG
This sequence comes from Candidatus Omnitrophota bacterium, assembly GCA_015233495.1. Taxonomy (GTDB): domain Bacteria; phylum Omnitrophota; class Gorgyraeia; order Zapsychrales; family Zapsychraceae; genus JADFXQ01. Next base: position 61,770 of record JADFXQ010000001.1, read on the forward strand.
GCGTGCGATTTTTTAGCGGCTATTCAAAATGATCGTCAACGGATAAATGACAGCCATGAATAAAATCTGCGGCTTCCATTAGCCGCGAAGATTCCGGATGCACAACAGAAATCAACAATCCCTCCCGGCCGGTTCCCACTAAAAATCCCGCTTTTTGAATTTCAAAAATCTGTCCCGGTTTTGCCGCTTTCCCGGGAACAACCGCTGCCCGCAGAATTTTTAACAATTTGCCTTTAAACGTTGTATGTGCGCACGGCCAGGGCTGCAACCCCCGGACCAGGCGTTCTAACTCGACGGCAGACCTAGCCCAATCCATCCTGCCGTTTTCTTTGTAGAGTTTAGGCGCGAAAGTTACCGCGTTTGGGTCTTGCGATTTTCCGGCCAGCCGGAGCGCTTCCCACTCCCGTAAATACGTCAAAAGAAAACCCGGACCCGCTTGCTTCATCCGTTCCCGTAAAGACACCGCGGTTTCATCCGGCGCTATCTGCATTTTGTGCTGAGCCAATATTTCACCTGCATCCATTTGGGGATTCATTTTAATCAGGGTGAGACCGGTTTCCGTTTCACCATTGATGATCGCCCAATTGATCGGAGCCGCGCCGCGGTATTTCGGTAAAAGCGATCCATGCACGTTGATCGCGCCCAGACGAGGCAGCGCCAATAATGTGTCCGGCAAAAACCGGCCATAAGCAATGACCAGAAATAAATCCGCGGCCAAATTCGTCAACGCCGTAAGCAGCCTGGCGTCCTTAATATCTTCAGGCTGCAATACCGGAACGCCCTGTTGCAACGCCGCGGTTTTCACCGGGGAGACCGCCACCTTCATCCCGCGGTCTTGCGGCTTATCCGGCTGAGTGACACAACCGACCACCCTATGCTCCGAGGTCAGCAATGCCTGAAGATGCGCCGCCGCGAAATCATCACTGCCAAAAAAAACGATTTTCAATGCAGGATCCTCCAACACTAAATTGGCGGCCATAAATTATCTCCTTTTACAATTCTCCCATGTTAGTGTTGGGATCAATAATTACTTTTTCAAGATCAATCGACTAAAATAGCTACGATAACTCCGCGTTTGCGTTTAGCGTTTTTAAGGATGACTTTTATCTGCGGCAGCATGGCTTCAGCGCTTTGGCCGGTAAGGGAAATGCGGTAATGGTATTTGTCGCGGATTTTAGGAACGGAATCCTGATAAAGCTCCGAAACCGTGAAAGTCCCGCCGGACTCCGCCTGAAAGGCCTCCTGTAAAATTTTTCCCTGCTCTAAAACCGCGCTTTCCAGCGGCCCGCGCAAAGATATCGCGACTAAAGCGCGCCAGGGCGGAAGCAGCGATTCCCGTCGCAGTGCTAATTCCTGGGCGTAAAGCGCCGGAAGGTCGTCACGGACAAAAGCGCGTAAATAAGGATTATCCGGCAAAGCTGTTTGAATCAGCAACTTTTCCGCCGCCGCCTGACGCAGATGAAATAATAAATCCAAGGCCCGAAAACCCGAGCGAAAATCAAACCGGTTGACTTCCGCGTCAAAATCAATCACCGCGGCCAAATCAACAGTCAACTCCGGAATAAATTTCAAAACCGCCTGGGTGGCAATGATCAAATCCCCGGCGGCAAGAGTTTTCGTGTCTTTATCGCATAACACGATTTTAGCGGCGGGAAACATTTTGGCTGCCGACTCGCGCATCCGTTCAATCCCTATCCCGGTAGGCTTAAAATCTGTGCTTTGACAGGACGGGCAAACATTTGCCGTTGGCTGGCTTTGCCCGCAGCGGCCGCAAACTAAATCTCCCTGGCCGGACACGGACATCATCGGCACATCGCAACGGGGACATTGAAAAACAAAACCGCAACTCCGGCACCGGGTCGAAGCCGAAAAACCGCGCCGATTTAAAATCAACAATATTTTTTTCCCCGCGGCGATCCACCGGCGGATCTGCTCCTGTAAAGGCGCGGATAAATGAAACCACGTTCCCTGCTGATAGTTAGTCAGATCAATGATCTGGATTTCCGGCGCCCGGGAGGGCGGCGCGATTTCCACTGTCCCGAGCCCTTGTTGCGCGGCCGCCCACGTTTCCACCCGCGGCAGAACTCCTGATACAATCAAATCCGCGCTCTGGGCTTGGGCGCGCCAACCTGCCACTGTGCCGCCATGATAATGCGGAGATTGTTCTTGCTGATAAGCCTCGTTTTCTTCATCGCTCACCACGATCAATCCCAAACGGTTGACGGGAGCGAATACCGCTGAACGCAGCCCGATCACCAAACAAGCCGGCAACTCCCGGATCCGCGCCCACTGCTCGAATTCCTGTTTCATGGTCCCGCGGCCGTAAACCAAAGTTTCCCCGGGATAAATAGCGCGCCAAAACCGAGCCAGCGCGGCCAGCCGGTTGGCTTCCGGAGTTAAGATAATAATACTGCGGCCTTCTTGAACCGCCAAATCCACTTTGGCCCGAATCTCCTCCCCGGAACAGCCCGCGCGTCTAAGAAAAAGAAAAAAACGCGGCGGCCGGTCAATCAGCGGCGAAGACAGTGGCGGTTTTAACGCGGTTATTTTTGATTTACGCAAATAAGCCGGCAAATACGTCATGACTGCCTCGCCCCAAGAGGAACCGCAATGGCGGCTGATTCGACGCGTTAATTCCAACGCCTCAGCCGCGACAGCTGGATATTCGTCTAAAAGCGCGGTAATTGGACGAACCGTATCCCACTGAGCCTCGGACGATACCCGGACGACAACCCCGACTTCCTGTTTGCGGCCGAACGGCACCAGCACCCGGCAGCCCGGACACAGTTTTTCCGCTAACGGCTCTTCGACAGAATAGTCGAATGGGCCTTCCACCGGCAAACCCAAAATAACTTGAGCATATTGTAGTGGCATATTTTATACGCCGGATAATGCGTCCCCGGCACAATTTTTTCTCATATATGTCCGATTTGGAAAGCATCTGCCGCCGGTTAAGAGCATTGGAGACATGATCCGAATTATCTAATCAAGTTCAGCACGTCCCGCACCGCGTACGGCCGGGCGATTTTTTGGGTGCGTTTGATGGCGGTAAGAAAAATGTCGCGGGAATTTTTTAACCGCAGCAGTTCCGCGGCAATCTGGTCGAGCGAGCAATCGCTGATCCCGATTTCATAACCTTTTAGCACCTTGATATTATTGGTTTCTTGACCCGGGATCGCGCTAAAAAATATCATTGGCAACTGACTCGCCAAGGCCTCAGCGATCGACAGCCCGCCGGGTTTGGTCACCATGACATCGGACACGGCCATGAGCTCATGCATATTGTTGACCAACCCCATGACTTTCACCGACGGGATATTGAGCGTTGACAAACGGCTGTAAAGCGCTTTACCGTGACCGCAGACGACAACCAATTGCAGATCATTCAATTTGGAAATCAGCTGTTCGATCGGGCCAATGCCAAAGGAGCCGGTAGCGATCAGGACCGTGAATTGATCCTGCGGCAATCCCAAACGTTCCTTGAGCTCGATAATGTCCGGCCGCTGGGTGAATTTTTCATTAATCGGAATGCCGGTCACGTGGATTTTGGCTGCTTCCACACCCATACACGCCAATTTATCCTTAGTCCATTCCGTAGCTACGGCATAAGAATCAACGCCGCTCCCCAGCCAAATATGGTGAACATCATAATCCGTGACAATCGCCAGGAGCCGAGACGAAATTTTTCCGGAGCGTTTCAACGCGGAAACAATCTCATTAGGCATGAAATGCGTTGAAATGATGTAGTCAAATTTTTCCCGGATGAAATAACGGTGCAGACCAGCCATATTAACGGCGTTATAAAACCTCCGCAGGGGCCTAAACAGCGGCTGCAAAAAAGGCTGGTCTAAAAATTCAAAGACCAGACGCCACAGCCAGGGAAAACGCGAAATGATCAAAAAATATCCGCCGCAATACAAACGCTTAAAAAAAGACGTGGTCTGGGATAAAGCGTCGATGAAAACCACTTGATGCGCCGGGTTAGTTTTTAGGCTTTCGTAAACCGCTTCCGCGGCTTTCATGTGTCCGGCCCCGGCCGAGGCGTAGATGACGCAGATTTTCATAAATTGTTTCCTTCAACTGACAAAATCATAAATGTTTCAACCCGAATGGGAGAAACATTTTTGATTTTGTCAGTTGCCAAAAAAATACAGAAAAACAATTTATGCACCGGTAAACGCTCCGCGGTTACCCGTGCATTTATTGTTTCCTTCAACTCCCACTAATTATACCGTATTATAGCGGACGCGGGTGCGCATCCGTATATGATTCTTTTTTAAATATCGCTCATGCTCACGGACGCGGTTCAACGCCGGTTCCCGGTCCCCAAGAATAATCGGCAGCGCTGCCAACAAATCTTTGGCAATGAAATCCGGTTTAATCCCCCAAGAACGAGCTTCCGATCGTTGCGCCCGGCCGGACAAAACCAAGATGGTTTTACACTTAGCGTTATACCCCGCGAAAATATCGGATTTCGTATCCCCGACAAAAAACGCGCCTTTCGCGGCGCGCACGGTTTTCCCGATGGAATCCAAGGCTTTGCGAATGTTGCCGATTTCCGGTTTGCGGCAATCGCATCCGGCCGTAGAACGATGCGTGCAATAATATACACCCGCCAAACGTCCCCCGCTCGCCTTGATTTCTTGAACGAATTTCCGGGTGATTTGCTTGAGTTTTTCTCGGGAATAAACGCCTTTGCCGACGCCGGCCTGGTTGGAAATCACAAAAATCGCGAACCCCGCCTCGGTGAGAAGCTTTATCGCCTCCTGGGAACGGGACAAAAGATGAAAATCTTTCACCCGGGTCACATATTTCCCATCCCCGGGAAAGGCATTGATGACGCCATCGCGGTCAAGAAAGACAATTTTCATACTTTTAGATGAGAGCTTTCAACGCGGCGGCCACATACCCGACCTGGTCTTTTTTCATATGCGGAAACATCGGCAAAGATAATACTTCTTCCGCCAATTTTTCCGAAACCGGCAAATCCCCGCGTTTGTACCCGCATTCCGCGTAAGCCTCTTGCAAATGAATGGGGATCGGATAATGGATCAATACGCCGATGCCTTTGTTTTTCATCTCCTCGACGATTTTATCGCGGTTTTTTTTAATCCGCAGCGCGTACGTTTGATATACATGCGTCCGATCCGCTCGGACCGCGGGGATCACCAACCCATTGACCCCTTGCAAAAACTCCGCGTAATGCGCCGCGACGTTCCGGCGCTGTTCGTTCCAGCTGTCCAATAAAGGAAGTTTCGCATTCAACACCACCGCCTGGACCGTGTCCAACCGGGAATTGTGGCCTTTGATCACGTGTTCATACCGGCCTTTGCGGCCATAATCCCGCAGCATCTGCACGCCTTCATGGATTTTTTCGTCATCCGTCACCACCATACCGCCGTCGCCAAACGCGCCCAAACTCTTGGTCGGATAAAAACTGAAACACGCGACATCGCCCAAAGAACCGATTTTTTCCCCCTGATAGGTTGCCCCATGGGCTTGGGCCGCGTCTTCCACAATTTTAATATGATGCTGGCGGGCAATCGCGGCAATCTCGGTCATATCCGCGCTTTGGCCATATAGGTGAACCACAATCACCGCCTTGGTACGCGGCGTGATCGCGGCCTGAAAACGCTCCGGATTCATATTGTACGTTGTCTCATCCACGTCGACAAACACCGGTTTTGCCCCGACATACGATACGCACAACGCGGTCGCGATAAACGTGAATGACGGCAAAATCACCTCATCACCCGGTTTGATATCCAAGGCTGACAAGGCCAGATACAAGGCATCCGTCCCGGAATTGACGCCGGAACCGTATTTCACATTGCAATACGCCGCGAAATCCCGTTCAAAATCCTTTTCCTCCTGCCCCAAAATAAACGCCCCGCGTTCAAACACCCCCGCTAAGCCGGAGTCAACCTTGTCTTTGATGGCAAGATATTGCTCGCGAAAATCAATAAATGGAACTGTCATGGGTTCACTTTCGTTTAAATTCTGTTAAACTTTTATAGGCAAACCTCCCGCCGATTGCTATTTTAGTATACCGACCGCAACCGCGTTTTCAATAAAATTGTCGGTAAAATGCGACGGAAGTTATAGTTTTTGCGGATCCGATTTGCGCAAAGCCTTGACCAAGGCGCAGATCTCTTGCGAAGCGTCTTTCCGGCACACCATCAAAGCGTCGGGAGTATCGACAATCACCATATTCTTAACCCCGACCAAAGCGATCAATTTTTTCCCCGATAGAATAAAATTATCCGAAGAACCAACCGCCGTGACCTGTCCCTGGAAAACATTTCCCAAGCTATCGGGGGTAATGATTCCCGCCAAAGATTCCCAGCTCCCCAAATCCGACCAGCCTAAATCCGGCGCGAGAACCGCGACGACCCGTTGGGATTTTTCCAATACGCCGTAATCGATGGAGACCGGTTCAAGCTTAGCCCATTGCGCATTGAAATCAGCGTGGTTCAAATGAACGCGAAAAAATTGTTCCAGGTTCGGCAGATGGGCGCGAAATTCTTCTAAGATAACGCCAGCCTTCCACACAAACATCCCGCTGTTCCAAAAATAATTTCCCTGGCGCAGATATTGCCGGGCCCGTTTGATATCCGGCTTTTCCACGAACCGCGCCACTTTGTGAATGGTCGCGCCCTGACTTCGGCTAGTCTTGGTCTGAAAATATCCGTATCCGGTTTCCGGCCGGGTCGGAGTAATGCCAAAGGTGACCAAAAAATCGGTTTGCGCCAAGGCGATCGCCCGGTCCAGACAGGCCAGAAATTTTTTCGACTCGCGGATCAAATGATCCGACGGAAAAATGCCCATGACCGCTTGCGGGTCCCGGCCGTGAATCACAGACGCGGCCCAGCCGATCGCGGGCGCGGTATTCTTGGCGGATGGTTCATATAAAATATTAGCGGGTGGAATCGCAAACCCGGACAGTTGGCGTTTGATAATTGTCCGGTACCGCTGATTGGTCAAAATCAAAATATTGGCCTGCGGCACCCGGGCCGCGACCCGTTGGACCGTCTGCTGTAACAACGAATCCTTCCCGGTCAAGGCCAGAAATTGTTTGGGAAAACTCGCCCGGCTCAACGGCCAAAACCGCGTGCCGGATCCCCCGGCGAGAATCACAGCGTAAATATGGCTTCGATTTGTCATGGTTGAAAGAATAACATCAAGATGTCATTTGTCTGACTTAAATAACCTCTTTCCGTTATATTCCTGTATTCATTTTTTTAATAAACTTTCCGACCACTTCCGCCACATAATCCAAATCCGCCAATTCGATGTCCTGATGGATGCCGATGTGCGTCCCGTGATCGGAACAGAATTCGGCTTCCGGGAAATCGCCGAGTTTGTGGCCTAAAAAAGCATAGCTCGGGCATTGCGTTGGTATGGAATAAAATAAATTGCGCGAATCAATGCCGGCGGCCTCGATTTGGGCGACCAATTGATCTTTAGAAAACGGCAGGCCTTCGCGGACAATTATGTGAAACGCGTGCGGCCCGATTTTTTCATACGGCTCTTCTTTGAGGAATATAAAATACGGCTCAAAGATTTTGAATTTGTCGATCAGGTACAGTAAATTCCGCCGGCGTTTGCCTAAAATCTGATCAAAAATTTTAATGTTTCCTAAACCCACCGCGGCTTCCAGCTCATTCATTTTCGCGGAAAACCCGACTCGTTTTGCCGTAAATTTTCCGTCAATGCCATGGTTGCGCAACGAGATCAACACGTCCCGCAGCTTCTGGTCATTGGTCGTCACCATTCCGCCTTCAATGGAGGTGACAATATGCGCGGCGTATAAACTATAAGCCGCCATTCGGCCGAAGGTCCCGATTTTTTTTCCGCGGTATTCCGCGCCATGCGCTTCTGCCGCGTCTTCAATCACCAACAGCTTATGCTGACGGGCAATCGCCATGATCTGATCCATGTCCGCGGGCTTGCCCATCAAATGCACCGGCATGATCGCCCGGGTCTTAGAGGTAATCGCCGCCTCGATTTTATCCGGATCAATGTTCAACGTGTCCCGCCGAACATCCACGAACACCGGCGTGAGTCCGGCTTGCAGGACAGCGTTGCCGCTGGCCACGAACGATAACGCGGGCACAATGATTTCATCGCCGCGCGCTGCTCCCTCATCATAAAGCGCCGCGCAAGCCAAGGCATCCGCGTCCGTGCCGCTGCTCACCGAAACTGCGTATTTTACGCCAAACAATTCGGCGAACTTTTCCTCAAACGCCTGCACATATTTGCCGCGGGTCAACCATTTCGCGTCAATAGCGGCGTTAATTAGCTGTTTTGCCTCGTCGGTAATGGAAACCGTGCCAAACGGCACCCGCATCTTCGCTTTAGCGGCCAAAGACGCGCTGTTCGCGTGATCAATCGTCATTTCTTTTTTTCCCTCTCTACTTGTTTGCGGCAATAATCCAATAAATGGTCTACCGTATCGGCAAACGCATATTTCGGCTGCCAGCCGGTCTCCGTTTCAAACTTTGCCGTGTCCGGAATGGATAAGGCAATATCCGTTGGCCGCAGCAACCCCGGGTCGACCCTCGACGGAATCGGCCGCCGGGCTTTTTGTTTTAATATTTCCAGAAATTCCCGGATCGTGACCGGATTTTTCGCGCCAATGTTATAAACCTCACCTGGCCGTCCTTGGGTCAACGCGATCCATAATGCCTCTGCCGCGTCCCGGGCGTCTAAGAGCGTCCGCTTCGCGTCTAAATTTCCGTGTGTCAGCTCAGTCTGCAGTCCGGCTTCAATGCGCGCGACCTGGGTCGCAAAGGCGGAGGCGAATAAATCCGGCCGGCGCGGACTGATATAGGGAAACATCCGCGCCCGGATAATTTTCATTCCATAACACAAAAAATAACATTCGCCCAAAAGGTCCTGCGTGACCTTGGAAACGGAATAAGGATTCACCCCCTGCAAAGGACACGTTTCATTAACGGGGATGTGCCGGGGATCGACCCGGCCATAGACTTCCGACGAACTGCAAATCAAGATGTAGGGATCAAGTTTAAGCTGGCGCACCGCGTCGAGCAAATGCGCGGCGCCCATCATATTGTTATAAAGAACCGGCAAAGGCGCCTTGAACGAGGCCCGCACATCCGCGTCGGAAGCCACATGAACAATGCCGTCGGGCCGCACCAGATACAGCACTTCCAACACCGCGTGCAAATCCGTCAAATCCGCGTAATGAATTTCAACCCGGGACTCCACCCCTGCCAAATTGCGGCGCGCTGCCTTGCTCTGTCCTCGCGCCAGACCATGCACGCAGACATTGGGATGACGCGCCACAATATAATCGGCAAGATAACTTCCGGCCGCGCCGGTAATGCCCGCGATGAAAATCTTTTTAAATTTACGCGTATCGTTCATATTTTTTGTGAGTCGCGCTATTGGAACGAAAAGAAAATCCCAGCCATAATCGACCTGAATCAGCGGTTCCCTTCCCCCCGCGCGCGCGCGATCCGTTCCGGGGTGCCGATATCATGAAACGACGATTCCGTGACAAAGGCGTAAAGACCTTGGGCAACAAGTTGAGGAAACAGGTCATATTCTAACGAAAATTTTTCTCGTTGCGGCGTCAAAACAAAAATTTTTTTGGAAAAACAATATATCCCGGCGTTGGCAAATACCGGTCCGGCAGGAGCGAACGCGGATTTTTCATGAAATGCCAAAATACGCTGCGCAGCATCGAAAATAACTGCGCCAAAATCCGCGCCATTATCGACCCGGGACACCGCCAGAGTTCCCAGGCTATTCTTCTGACGGTGAAAACTTAAAAGAGCGTCCAGATCCGCCGGGCAAAAGGAATCGCCGTTAAATACAAAAAAATCGTCGGAAGCAATCAATCCCGAAGCTAATTGCAAAGCGCCCCCGGTGCCTAAAGGAGTGGTTTCGCGGGAAAATAATACCGCCATTCCCGGATTGGCTTGGTAATACGCTTCAATTTCTTGCGCCTGATACCCCGTGCACAGAATCACCCGGCGCGCGCCTTGCCCCCGCAATTGATCCATAATCCGGTCGAGAAACGGCCGGCCGTTCACCTGAGCCATGACCTTGGCATGCTCACCGATCACGGATCGCAACCGCGTACCCAACCCGCCGCAAAGAATAACCGCGTCAATCAATTCGAACTCCCCATCTCCTTCAAATGCGCTCGGGCCATATCCGTCCAAAACCCTTCGGAATATTTTTTAGTCAGCCGTTCGTACACTTCCTGCGCTTCCCGCGTCCGACCGCAAGCGCGGGCGCTTTGTGCCCAATAATATAAAGCAGCAGCCGCCATAGGATGATCTGGCTGTTCATTGGCGAATTTCTGATAAAACTGCCGCGCCTGTTCATAATGTTTACGGTCATACGCGGATTGCGCCAAATCATATGCGTCCGGCGAAACATAGCGGGTCGACGCGCATCCGGATAGGATAGCGATCCCCAACAGCAGCTCTAACCAAAAAATTTTTTTCATTTCCATTGCTCCTCAATCCATTGCGCAGCTTGCATATAATCCCGGGTATCCGGAACAATGCTGTCTTCTCCCTCCCGGATCGTCTTAACCTTCCAACCCAAATCATAAAGAAACTGATGATCAGCTTGCGTTGCCTGCTCTTGATTATCCTTGATCCGTCGGATCAAAACGGCCCAGTGACGTATCCGCGCTTGATGACCACTTTTATAACGCTCCGGAATGGCCCCGCCTTGAATAACCACCGCCCGAAACAGCGCGCTCTGTTCAAAAAGCAAGGCGTACGCCATTGTCGCCCCTTCGACAAAACCCGCCGCAATGATTTTTTGCGGGTTTACCGGATACGAATGCCCAATTTGTTTAAGCGTGCCGGCTAACCGGCGGCTCTCCCAGGAAAGACTGCTGATTTCCGGCTTGATATTTTTCTCCGCGTAAATTAGCCATTTGTAGGTTTCAGCCACATTTTTCCAAGCGCCGATCATCGCCCAGGCATCCGGCTTCTTCGAAAAAACCGCGACTAAAGGATAGGTTCTTCCCACCACAACGCCCTGGGGAATATACAATAAATAGTCTTTGGTATTGGTCAGCCGCGGCACCTGCGCCAAAGCCGGACCCGCCCAAAAAAGCAACATCAGCAAACCAAAGCTTATTTTCATAAAACCTGCCTCAACGGTGTAAGTTGTGACGATTATACCCTATCCCAGAAGCTCTGAAAAGCACTAAATCTGCCGCTAAAATTTCCGGCGAAAAATCGGTCAGCATGTTATAATTGAAAAAATATTAAAGCGTGCCGCCCCAGCAAAAGGAGCCTGTTTATGGAAACGTACATTTCTTTGTCGAAAAAATGGACCGCGCAGCAAAAAGAAATCTGGGCGGTGATTGAAGACCATTGGCAATGTCTCGTCGAAGGAAAGACCGAACAATTCATCCAATACATTCACCCCGACTTTGTCGGATTCGGCCATGAAAGCCCTTACCCGGTGGATTTCGGCTGGCTGAAAGACTGGGTTGGTTTTTGGTCAAAAAGCACAAAATTTCTCACCCACGGCGTGCGGCCTATCCACATTGTTATTCACGACAATATCGCAATCGTGCAATACTGTCTGTTTACTATCGTTAAACACGATGTCAGCGCGCCGACCAGCTCCATCCGGCGTTACACCATGACCTGGAAAAAAACAAACGGTAAATGGCAAGTCATTGCCAGCCATAATAATCTGCAAGGGGAGTAATACAGGACACAAGTATTCTAAATTTTAATTCTAGTTTTTAATAGAAAATCAGGCAGACACAACAAATTTTTAAATAAATGTAAACGACATTACTTGTGTCTTGTGTCTTGTGTCTTTTTTAAAACCGCACTACCACCCCAGTCACAATTCCACACGCTTCGTTTTTATTGACAATCGGACTTTTCTTGATATTGGTTCCCAGGAATTCCAGGTCGAAACGGGTAACTAAAAAACACGTTTTCGACAACCCCATATTAAACCCGAGATTGACAAAAGGATTCCACGCGGCGTCGCCTTTATACGACGAACGCGACGCATTGGCTTCATAATCCCGCACGCCATAATAATAATCCACGAACATTTTGCTTTGCCAGGACGCGCCCAGGGACGGAACAATTTCAAAAAACGACCCTTTGAATTTTTTCGTCAAAGCCAGAACGCCTTCTTGCCCGCCGTAGACGTTCAACACATCCGTCGAAACTTCCACGCTTAAAAACAAATCTTCCCCCCACGGGATCGTCCGCTCGACCCGGCCGCCGGCTGCCAGGGAATTATGGCGGTCTTCCATGCCGGCAAAAGCTTTGGAATCATCCGCCTGATAACCCGTCAGCTGAGGCGACAAAAAAACATCCGCGCGCCAATCGTCATTTTCAAAAGCCACCCATCCGCCTTTCAACCCCTGAATAAAAAAATTTCCCTGCCGCCATTTGATTATCGGAATCGGCGTCACTGACGGCTTCATGTCCTCATACGGCCGGAAAGCAGTATAAACCCCCATACCCGCCACATTAAATTCTCCCTTCTCCCGAGGCGCATCCTGCGCCCATCCGAGGTTTGCGCAGCATAACAGTGACAAGCAAAATTCCATCACAAGTTTCCGTGACAACATTTCCCGCTCCTCTGTTCATTGAGTTAAATAAAAAATATTTTATGCCAAAAATGGAAACACGCAAGCGGGAATCTCGAATTTATATCGTCGAGATCTCTGTCCATGATTTTGCAATTGCCGATTTTTCGCGGTGATCGGACTCTTGCGGAAAAACGTTTCCCTTTGACACTAAAGTAAGGTAGACAAATCAATTTTCTCAAGATAAAATAAATCCAAAAAGGGATATGCGGATTCGGGCGTAAATATATATATTACACAAAAATAATTCTTACAGGTGAATCTAATGTTTAAACGAGTGTTAGTCCCCTTAGCCGAAGGTTTTGAAGAAATCGAGGCTCTTTTCCCGGTAGATTTATTGCGGCGCGCTGAGATTGAAGTTGTGATCGCCGGCCTAAACACTCAAAACGTCAAAAGCGCCCACGGAATCATTGTCACTGCGGATACCACGTTGGATAAAGTCACGGGCAATTTCGACGGCGTTCTGCTGCACGGCGGCAATCCCGGCACACAAAATCTGGCAGCTTCAACCTTGGTTTCCGAGTTGATCAAACAATATTTTCAGCAAGGAAAATTGATCGCCGCGATCTGCGGCGCCCCCGCCGGAGTGGTGTATCCGACCGGCATCCTCAAAGACAAACGCGCGACCGGTTTTCCCGGCGCAGAAAAGCGGTTCGGCAAAGACACCATCTTTGTGCTCGCGCCGGTCGTGGTTGACGGCAATATCCTCACCAGCCGCGGTGTCGGCACGGCGCACGCCTTTGGCTTGGCGGTCATTGCCTATCTTTTGGGCAATGAAAAACGCGACGAGATCAGCCAACGGACTTTATTCCCGGAATAAATTCTAGGGAAATGCGTCCATAACATTGCGAATGCGCGCGCCTTCCGTTATAATGAACCCTTTCCGATTTTAATTGCCAAAGGATTATCTTGAAACGGCCCGCTTCCCTTTTTTTCGCGCTTTTATTTGTCCTGATTTTTGCCTGCGGATTATTTTATATCCGGAATGTTTTCATCCCGATTCACTTAAAACAGATCCTGATCAACCAAGCTTCGGCTTTTCTCAAACGCCGGATTGTGGTCGAAGATATTGATTTCCGAGTCCCGCAAGGCTTCCGGTTTAAAAGATTAACCGTCTTTCGCCAAGACGATCCGCAAAAGCCGTTTATCCAAGTTGACGAAATCACTTTCGGCTTTTTCTTTCCCGACTTTTTTCATCAAAGGTCCGTTTATATCCCCTCTTTGAATATCAACGGCCCCTCCATTTTCCTGCGGCGCGATGAAAAAAACGGCTGGAATTTCGCGGATCTGCTCCCCGGCTCCGGTAAGCAAGGAATAAAAATCAACCGTTTCGGTTTCCGCGTATCCACCCGTCGCTTCCTCGTGAAAAATGGAAAAATTGCTGTCGAAGACGCATCGGTCAATCCGCCGCTCATAGAAAGCATCAACAATATCAACGCCGATGTCCGGCTCAGCTCGACGCGCCGCGTCATTTTTTCCGTAGACCTTGCTATTCCCCAACGCCAAGCGGATCTGCAACTGAGCGGAGCATACGATCTGAATCAAAAAAAATTATCCGCTACCCTGGCCGGCCGCAACCTCCCGCTCGCCGCTTATTTCCCAACCTTTCACCAAACTTGGCCTGTCGCTTTCCCAGCCGGCATACTCGCGTCCCTCAAAACCGCAGTCACTTACGAGAACCAGACACTCTCGCTCATCGGGGATTTCGCCGTGCGTCAACTGCAGATTGCGTCTTTGCCATCCGCGCTTTTCTCGATCCGGCAGATCACCGGCCAAAAGTATGCCGCGTCTTGGGACGGTAAAAGTTTCTTAACGAAAGGCAATCTCCTCCTTTCCGATTTAGAAATAAAATCCGGGACTGAAACATTTACCGCGGCCAACCTGACCTCCGGAGACTTATTCTGCGGCCGAACGCCTAATAAAATCGGCTTAAACGGCAGCTTCACCGTCGCCAATGCTGTTTTTCAATCCGCGGGTCAGCAAGTTCAAGGCAATGTGATCTTCGATAATTTCAGAATCGTCCGGGAAGCAACCGGAATCAAAATCAAATCGGATATCAAAATTCCGGATCTAACCGTCACCCGTGAAAACGGCTGGCGCGCCAGCGGCAACCTTACTTTATCCAAATTGCGGGCAGCCATCAACCCCGCAGAAAAAATCTATTCCGTAAAAAGCGGGATAACTTTGCTCAATTTGTCAGTCCAAAACGCCCAAGGATTAAATATCAAAACCAACGCCAATGACCCGGATCTCCGGCTCGACGGAAAAAATGCCGCTTGGAAAATCACCACCTCGCCGCAATTGATGAACTCCTTGGTTAAAACCCCGCAAGGCTTTGAATTCCGCGGCAGTGCGACCTTTGATCCCACCCAACTTGATTTTGCCAACCATATCCTCACCATCGCCGGTAAAACGGTTTGCCATATTCCCACGGCAAAAATCGGCGAAAACCGCGGATTCCAAGGCAATCCCGAGATCACGTTCAGCGTCCGCTCCGATCCGGCCCAAGAAAATCCCTGGGATTTTCAAAGCTCGGTTCTTTTGTCAGACGCAATCATTGATGGCGTTCCGGGATTAGGCCAGATCTCCCGCGTCAGCGGTCTGCTCCAATTACGCCCGAATTCCATCCGCGCGGAAAAATTGGATCTCCGGGTCGCCAATTATGACCTGACGCTTTCCGGCGCGCTGCGCGATTTTGACAATCCCTATGCGGATCTTAAAGTTGCCACCCCCCGCGTCGATTTGGAATATCTTTTAGCCCGGCTTCCCCAGGATATACTTGCCAAAATTCCCGGCAAAATCGCCGGCCCCGCCGCGGGTGAAGTGAGCTTCAAAGGTTTAATCAGCCAGCCTGCGCAAGCCGAGATTACTGCCGCTATCTCTCTCGACGGGTTGCAGATTGCCCTGCCCGCTTTGCCGGGTCCAATCGACGCGGTGAGGGGAAAGATCCATTACAACTCCCGGCAAACAACCTGGGAACAATTAACTGCGACATTCCAAAACCGCGACTACACGCTCAACGGGAAATTCACCCGCACACTCAAACCCTCGATTGATCTCGAACTGCAAGAAAAAGATTTGTATTTTACCGCTAAAGTCAATCTGCTCAACCAGGTATTTCAAATAGACGCCTGTCAAGGCCGGTATCTGACCAGCGATTTTGACTTTAAAGGCGATATCAAATTAGACCCGTCCGGGAATCATTTCTTTGATATGCGGACCAATCTCGCCCTGAATTTAGCGGATTTGGCTTTACTTCCCTACCCGCCTCTGCAAGACGCGGCCCGGCAGATTGATCCGCAAGGCGAGATCAGATTCAACGGTTTATGCCGCGGCCATATCCGCGATTGGCAAAAATGGGACATAAAATATAAGGCAAATGCCGATGAAATCAAACTCAAAGGCATCCCCTTGACCGGCATGGTGGCAGACTTTGAACAACGGGGCGAGTATATTAGCAAATGCCTGCTCAGCGCGGATGTTTACGGAGGCAAGTTGAACCTGAAAGCAACGGCTGATCTGAAAAACAACAAGATTTTAAGCGATATTACCGCGAACGTGGCGAATGCGGATTTGGCAAAATATACCGCGGAAAAAAAATTAAAAAACGAACAGATTGCCGGGACAGTCAACGCCTTTCTCCATGTCATCGGCCCGCTCAACGCCCCCAAATCGCTTAAAGGACAAGGCACACTGAAAATCACCAATGGTTATCTCTGGCGGTGGGACATTCTAGACGGGTTGTTCAAAGCCCTCTTGATCCCGGAATTTCAAAATATTTATTTCACGGGGGCGAACGCGGATTTTAAAATTAACAATGGAAAAATCGGCACGGACAATTTGAAACTGACCGGCAATGTTCTCTCGCTGGCCGGAACCGGCTGGATGGATTTTAACGGTAATCTGCGGTTCAATATTGTCCCGCATTTTGACATTACGCTGATCGAACAATCCCAATCTCTGCAGAAGATCCCCACGCAAATCATCAGTCAAGCCGTGCAAGCCAAAATCAGCGGCACCTTGGCCAAACCCGCTTACCTCATCGAACCCTTGCCGTTAAAAGTCCTGGAAGAAACCACGGATATTATCCGACAGGGCGTGCAAAATATTCTTGGAGAGTTGTTTTAAGCTTTTTCAGCGCCCGGGCCCGGTGGCTGAGCTTGGCCTTGATCAGGGAATCAAGCTCGCCGAACGTCTTGCCGTACCGCGGAATCAAAAACAGAGGGTCATATCCGAACCCATTCGACCCTGAAGGTTTTAAGGCAATCACCCCGCCGCAGGTTCCGCTCACCGTCGCCCGCGTACCCTGATCGTCCACCAAAGCAATGCAGCAATGATATCGGCAGGACCGTTTGGATAAAGGCAGTCCGCGTAAAGAACGTAAAAGTTTGGCATTATTTTTTGCATCCGTAGCCTGCGGCCCCGCGAACCGCGCCGAATAAATACCCGGCGCGCCGCCCAACCCGTCCACGGCCAATCCAGAATCCTCACCCATGGTCAATTTGCCGGTATAAGCCGCAATCACCTGCGCCTTCTTGAGCGCGTTCGCCGCGAACGTTGTACCATCCTCAACAATCTCCGGAGCGGCAGGATAGTCCTTTAAAGA
This sequence comes from Candidatus Omnitrophota bacterium, assembly GCA_015233495.1. Classification (GTDB taxonomy): domain Bacteria; phylum Omnitrophota; class Gorgyraeia; order Zapsychrales; family Zapsychraceae; genus JADFXQ01. The sequence goes on from JADFXQ010000001.1 coordinate 78,995, forward strand.
AGTGATCGCGATCTCCATCCCCGCCAACAATTCCTTAATCTCGCGCAACTTACCCTGATTCGTCGTGGCAATAACTAATTCCCGTTTTTTCAAAACCACTCCTTGTGAATACAATAGCAAAAAAAGAATCCTTTTCGCGATCGCGCCGCTTTCATAAAAATCCTCCCGAGAACCGACCTATAAATCACGCGCTACCTCCCGGAAATTGACGTTGGAATCCCAATCGGAACAATCCGCAATATCATCCCCCGAACTCCGGAAAAATTACCTCTCTGAAATTCCGCGATCATCGCCGAGGTAAATTTTAAATCTATGCCCTGCCTCTCTCGCGTGACATCAACCGTGATATTAAAGTTAATCCCTCCGGGATTCATTCCCGCGAGCGGACTGGATAACACTTTGACATCCGCATTCTCCAATCGCGTCACTTCGCCATTTTTCAATTCCAATTGCCGCCATTGAATCACAGAAACACCCTCCTCATGAACACGAGCAACTGTGTTTGACCGCATCGCAATACGCAAAGCGCTCATCTGAATCGCATGGCCAAAAAGAATGACCGTTTTGCCTCGCAGGTGGGTATCTTCGGCTATCTTCTTTAAAAAACGATACTGCCGCGCAATGAGGTCCAAATATCTTTCACCCCGGTTAAATGAAGCCAAAGCGCTCCCGGTGATATCATTCATGCCGGTTGTGCTCCCTCCCGGCCAAATACTCACACGTGTTGTTTCCATGTCTCCGGTCATCTTCCGGGGGGAAAGCCCAACCGACTGCATTTCTGCATGCAATGCTTCCGGCGGCTGCGCATAAGCAAAATGCGTCGCATCACCCATATCCATTTCATTGATGCCAGGTTCCACAGACACCGGAAGATTAACTCCCAACTCCCGCTTCACTAAATCCAAAAACGGCTGTGCCGTTTGTTGCGCACGTCGTAAACCCGAGGTGATAACCACAACTTTCCCGGCAGCAATGTCGGCGCGATAGATATCGAACAATTGTTGACTTGTTTGTTGCGCCTGTTGCACTCCTTTGTCATTAAGAGAATCGAGAAACTCCTCATTTGCTTGCCCGTTTAAAACAAAATAGCGATTCGCATTCGTATGCCCGTGCCGGACCCCGACCAACTGAACGCCGCTCAGATCAACCCAAGGCTCGTCGGAAGTATAGGCGATTTCACCTTTTGTGTTGACCTGCAATTTACCATCAGTTGCGTTAACTGCTGTCCAACCTTGCATAGCCGGGCGAGTGGTCCCAACCGCCAACACAGATACCCGCGCGCGATCGCCGTCTTGACCGGATTTGTCCGTAGGAGAAGATGATCCAGTGATCGTTAAATTCTCTATGCCTAACCGCATATTTTCTCCGCCGGAAAAATATTGACGCGCAATAGTATCTTCACTCAACGGGTCTGTATCTTCTTTAATATAATTGAACACCCCTTTTTGGTAAGCCTGTAAGTATTGTTGATATATTTTCTCTTTCACCAAGGGATCATCTGTTAAAACGCCGCCGGTCTTCCCTTTATTACTGTACACTTGATTCAACAACGCGTCTTTAAGCGCGATCTTATACCAAGAAGCCAGAATCATGCTATAAAACATCTGCCGTAGCGGAGCAAAATTTTTCCCTTCATTCACTTCCTTTTCAATTTCGGGAATGATGATTTCTTTGACAGCCGCAGCAGCCATACTATGAGTTGAAATACGCGGCCGACGCTCAATATGAACCATACCGGTTCGTTCATCTTGGTCCCGCATTCTCAATCGGCCATCCGCCGCCAAAGCGGCATAATCTTCTTCTAACATTACCTTCAAATGGGAGCCCACAACAAAAGCCGTATGATCCCGTTCCCGAACCTTCGCATGCTCCGCGACAATCCAAACCTTATTGAATGTATCGACTGGAATATCAGTTGCCCCAAATTGCTTTTCCACCTTGGCATAGACCCGATCCCAAAAAGTCTTTCCTAATTGGCTATTAGGATACATCAATGACGCAGTCAATTGCTTCAAAATATAATCTTGTGCCAGCATATCCCGGCCAAGTATTGTCTTCCCCAACTCCGCCGGAATGATTTTGTCCTTTTCGTATGGAGACAAATTTACCCAAAGATCATCTTCCTTGATCGTTAAAGCTGCTAAAAAATATTTAATCAATTTCTGTGATTCTGTTTTGAACTCCGCGCTATCAATCTTGATCTGTGAGGAACCCGTATCCATAATAAAATCAAACAAAAGCGGGTTGTCAGCATGGATTTCAACGCCCTTCATGATAACCGGCATATAAGCTGGGTTGGAAAGAACCCTGGCTCCCGGCGCCGGCAAAAGCAAGGCCTGAGCCAAGGCCGCCGGAGAAAGCAGCCCGGAAAAAATAAATCCCCCAATGATCCCCACGCAGATCAATCGAAATATCAATGTCTTTTGGAATGTTTGCCTCTTCATCCTTTCTGCATATCGTCAGCTGTAATCTTTACGCCCAATCTTTTCCCTTGAAAAAATTTAAACCAAGAGCGCCAACACATATTTTGTGAATTGCAGAACAAGTATACCTGATCATATGATGAAACGCCAATTTTAGCAATTGAATCACTTTTTCAAATCATCCCTGAGAAATATGCGGCAACTAATAAGATTCAAATATTCCTGCGGGTTTGCTGGATATCTTTAATAAGTATGTAACGATTCAAGGCGTCAATGAGAGAGGTGGGAAAACCCAAGAACCGATTGATTTATCGGTTGGAGCCTATTGAGCTGAAAGAATCTCTTCAATGTATTTATTTAAACTATCGCCATTACGCAGGGCTTTAATCGTTATGGTCTTGTGAAGATCCGGGGAAATTCTTAACGGTATCTTCCCGGAAAATTTCCGGGACATAATCTGCGGCGGAATCGGCCGGCCGTCTTTTAACAAAATAGCTTCCATCTCCGCGGCCACGGCGCATAACTCTCGGAACACTTTAGATTCATCTTTTCCGTGCACCCCCCCTAAAAACAGACCCGGCGCCGTCCCAATATAGCATTGGTCCTCATCCGACCATTCCACGACTTTTAAATAAGCGGGCCTTTTTTGTTTAATCATTTCTGCGCCTCCCACAAAGCAATTTTAACCGCTTGCTCTTGATACGGTAAAGCATCATCGCCCAATTGACCGGAAATAACAACCGCCGGGTGTAGCGGGTGAACAAACTTCCGATGACTGCCCTTGCCGCCCCGGTTAGCAAACCCCATTTTTTCCAAATCCCTGATCAATTCGCGAATTTTGCGTAGCATAATAATGATATCATTGTAATATCACATTTACAAGAAAATTTTTATTAAATTAAACCCCCATTTTATAAAACGTGCCCCAACTGTTTTTTCTGGATCTTAAATAACTCCTTGATACCTTTCTCCGCCAGGGCCAGAAGTTTGTCCATTTGGTCTTTGGAAAACGGTTTGCCTTCGGCTGTGCCTTGCACTTCCACGAAATCGCCTTGGCCTACCATGACCACGTTCATATCCATGCCCGCCGTCGAATCTTCTTGATAATCTAAATCCAAAACCGGCTGACCCGCGACCATGCCGACGCTCACTGCCGCGACATAATCCGTAATCGGGATAGTCTTGATTTTTCCTTTAACGTTTAACGTCTCTAAGGCTAAAGCCAAAGCGATAAACCCGCCGGTAATCGACGCGGTGCGCGTGCCGCCATCCGCCTGAATCACATCGCAATCGATCGTGACCGTGCGCTCGCCAATTTTATGCAAATCTACAATGGAACGCAAAGACCGGCCGATCAACCGCTGAATTTCCTGAGCCCGTCCAGAAACCGGAGCCCGTTTCACCCGCGACGAACAAGACCGCGGCAGCATCGCGTATTCCGCAGTCACCCAACCCTGTCTTTGTCCTTTAAGAAAAGGCGGCACTGTGTCTTCCACCGTAGCCGCGCAGATCACCCGGGTATCTCCGAACTCAATCAAGCACGAACCTTCAGGATGCTTGATGTAATCCCGCGTCACCTTAATCTCGCGCAATTCCTGCGCCGCGCGTCCGTCATGTCGAGCCATAATTCCATCCTTTTTCGTGGTTCGTTCTGTCAAAAGTTTTCACTTCTTATCTTTTGTTTTTATAACGAGTTCTGATTTTTTGACTTGCCTCCCTGCCCATCGCTGGCAAAGCCGCGCGCCTTAAACTATCGCGATTCCAACTTCGACAACAATTTTTTACCCTTATATTCCGCGGATACCATAGTATGAATCCCCCCGCGCGGCATAATATTTCCTTCGACCCGCATCCATTTCGGCTGACAAGCGGCCACCAGATCGTCGAGAATCCGGTTAACCAAATGCTCGTGAAAAATACCCTTATCGCGGTAAGCAATGATATACATCTTCAAAGACTTCAATTCCAGACAAGTTTTCGCGGGAATATAATCAATCACAATCGCGCCAAAATCCGGCAGTCCGGTTTTCGGACAAATGCAGGTAAATTCCGGAATCTCCAAATGAATCGTATAATTTCGTCCGGCGTACTGATTCTCCCAAACCTCAATCCCCGGTATTTTCATAGTGCGAACATGCGCTTGCAAATTTTCATAAGAACTTTTTTTTGTAGGCATTTTTTCTCCTTTAACAATTCAACGAACAGTGGCAAAACCGCGCGGAACCGCAGCCCCCGCCGAATCAGCGGATCTGCAGCAATTTATGCATCTGCGGAATTACGCGCGCGTCCCTTAAATATTTGGAACTAAGCCGCGCGAAAGACTCATATTTTTCAATCGAATCCCCCGCCAGGGATTGTCCCTGCGGCTGAATCACCAAAACTATGCCCGGATCAACCGAAGCAACGAGTTGCGCGGCTTGCGCAACCTCTTCAAACGCGGTGCTCGGAGTGACAACAACTTTCGCATAAACATCTTTTTCCGCGGCAATTCTTAAAAATTCCTCATGTTCGGCCCAATAAGATTTTTCGCCAGTCGAAGTCGGCAGTTTGATATCCATAGAAACGATATCCACCGCCGGTAAAACCTCGGCTAAGGCCTGCGGCAAAGTGCCATTAGTCTCCAAAAAAACTTTGCGCCCGGACTGATGAATCATCTCGCCCAGCTTCCGCACTGCCGACGGCTGTAATAAGGGCTCGCCTCCCGTCAAGCTGACCGAATGGCATCCTTCCCATAACGACACAATTTGTTTAAACACCTCTGCCACGGATTGTGACGCTTCTGTCCGGGGAATAACCGCCGCGGATTTTGTGTCGCACCAGACGCAGTTTAAATTGCATCCCGCGAACCGGACAAAGACTTGGCAGACGCCGACATATTTCCCTTCGCCTTGAATCGAACGAAAAATTTCAACAATGCTCGCTGATGCCATAAAATCACATCCCGAAAAAATCCTTTACCCGGCGGGATCCGCCATCCCCACCGCCGCAAATCCTTTTTTCCGTAACACACAACTGTCACATGTCCCGCAGGGCTTACGGCCGCCCTGATAACACGACCAGGTCAATTCATACGGCACGCCTAATTTCATCCCTAAACGGATAATCTGCGCTTTGGTTAAATTCACCAGCGGCGTTAAAATCTTGATTGCCTTGCCGTTCACCCCCGCCTTGGTCCCCCGGCGCAAAGTTTCTTGAAACGACTGAAAAAATTCCGGCCGGCAATCCGGATATCCGGAATAATCGATCGCGTTCGCGCCAATGAACACCGCTGACGCGCCGATCGCTTCCGCGTAAGAAACCGCGAAGCTTAAAAATATAATATTGCGCCCCGGCACATAGGTAGAAGGGATTTCCTGAAGATCGATTTTTTCCCGGCGCGGCAAAGGGCTTTTCTTGTTCAGCAATGACGATCCTTGCCAAGGCAGAATGATCTTAAGAATCTGATAGCCGCATCCCGCAGTCCGCGCCACAGCAACCGCCTGGCGCGTTTCTTTTTGATGCCGCTGGCCATATCGAAAAATCAGACAATGCGGGACATACCCTTGCCGGTGAGCCGCGTATAAAGTCGTAGCGGAATCCAGCCCTCCGGATAACAACACCACAGCCTTGCGTCCGCTATTGGGGGTGGATCTTTCTGCCATTACATTTCCCTTTCGCGTTCCCTGTCCCGCGCTTTTTCCCCGCTGTTCCTTATCCCCGATAGATAACACTCGCGGCTTCCGATTCCCAGACTTCGACTTGCCGGACAACTATCGGCGCGACAGCCGCGGAAAATCCCTCGAAAACATGCCGCGCTATATTTTCAGTTGTCGGGTTATGCGTTTTAAAATATTCCAGATCATTCAGACAGCAATGATCCATCGGGCTTAAAAAATCATTCAACCTTTGTTTCACCGCGCCGAAATCCGCTACCATACCCAAATTATCCAATTCCGCCGCCGCTATTGTCACCTGAACCTTCCAATTGTGACCGTGCAGATGCCGGCACTTACCCGCGTATTCGCGCAAAAAATGCGCGGAAGAAATCATGCCTTGCGCTTTAAGTTCGTACATATCCCGCCTCCCTGCCCTCAAAAAAAGAAAGAATCATCCCAGACCATATATGTCCAATTTGGACAGCAATGATCCCAGACATATCTTCTATCGCCGCACCAGCACACTGCGGATTTCCCGCCCCAAAAAATGGCTCGCCATCCGCGAAAAATCCTGCGGACGGTCGCTGACCAAAAACCGGTATTTGCCGGTATGTTTGTCTTCCCGAAGCAATCCTGATTCCATAAGAATATTGCGGGCGCGTCCCGCTACTTCCGACGCGGAATCAACCAGAAATACCCGCGGCCCCATCACCCGCCTCAATACCGGCTTTAATAAAGGATAATGCGTGCATCCCAAAATCAGCGTGTCTACCCTCGCCTTGATTAAATCCCGTAAATATTCCTCCGCGACCAAACCGGTCACGGTTTTACCCGTCCATCCCTCCTCGACCAGCGGAACAAACAAAGGACAGGCCTTCCCATAAACCTTGACCGCCGGGTTAAGCCGGGTAATCGCCTCCACGTATTTTTGACTTTTGATCGTAGCCGAAGTCGCGATCACTCCGACGCGCTGATTTTTCGTGACCGTCACCGCCTTATAAGCTCCCGGCTCAATCACGCTAATAATCGGCAAATCGAAAGCGGCGCGCAAAGCAGGGATCGCGCAGCTCGAAGATGAATTGCAAGCCACAACCACGGCCTTTACATCGTGCTCTAATAATATTTCCGTATTCTCAACGGAAAAACGAATAATCGATTCTTCCGATTTGGTTCCATAGGGGACGCGCGCCGTATCCCCGAAATAAACGATATCCTCGCGCGGCAGACAGCGCATCATTTCCTTAACGACCGTTAATCCGCCCAGCCCTGAATCAAAAACGCCGATCGGTTTACGGCGGTCATTCTTTGACATATTTGCCAATCCCTTGGGTGATCCCGTCGGCGATTTTTTGCCGGTAATCCGCCTGCCGCAATAATTTTTCTTCCCGCGGATTGGTCAAAAAACCCACCTCCACTAAAGCCGCCGGGATCAACGTATTGCGCAGCACAAAAAACCGGCAAGTCTTCACTCCGCGAAAGGAAGCATGGATCGCGCGGCCGGTTTGTTTTCCAATATCATTAGCCAACCGATGAGACGCGGATTCTTTAAAAGCATAAAGCATATCCGAAATAATCTCGGCTACCGTCTTTAAATTACGGGCCATTTTAAACCGATGGAAAAACGTCTGTTCATTCTGAGCGCGCTGCTCTTCGCGTTTCTCGCTCGGCGTCAATTCCCGCAGGGCATAGACTTCAATGCCATTGATTGAACGGGAAGGATGTGAATTGGCGTGAATGCTCACAAACAGATCCGCCCGCGACATACTGACAATTTCCGTGCGGCGTTCCAAGGAGACAAACACATCGCCCGACCGCAGCAAAATCACCCGAAACCCCTCATTTTCCAATTCTTCCTTAACACGCCGGCTGATATCCAAAACAATATTCTTTTCCTTCAACCCCCAAGGGCTGATCGCGCCGGGGTCTTTCCCGCCGTGGCCGGGATCTAAAATGACCGTCAGCGGTTGCCGCGCCGCGGTCGCGGTGATTTTAGGTTCCCCGGGTTCGACCCGCCGCGCCGCCATCGAGACTGCCGGCGCCGGAAAGATACGGTCGAGCACTTTCTGCTGAAAATCCGGCGGAACAATCACCTCGCTTTGGACAAGACGGATGGGTTGGTTTAAAAGGATACTTTGCTGACTCCAAAGCACCAACGGACTTCCCGCCAAGGCTTTGATTTCGGTCCGAGCCGACTTCATCGTGATCACCCGCGTCACCGGGTCCCAGGAACAATCCCAGTGATATTGGCTGCATATTTCAGTCAACCGGTTTGTTCCGCCGGAAACCGCGGCTCCGGTCGGCGGGTTCGGACGCGTCGCTGTTGCGCAGCCCCAGATCAAAGCGCCGCTGACCACGCCAAAAATCAATAACCAAAAAGAAATGCCGCCCTTTAAGAATATATCTTTTTTCATTTATGTCCCTGTCGGCCGTACCGTGAAAAAAATCACGGTTTCGGTTTTTTGATTTTTCTTTTCCCGCGTCGTAAAAGCCGATCCGATAAAAGGTAATTTCCCGAATAGCGGGACCGGCCGGATGTTTTCTGTCGTAAAATCCTCCGTTACTCCGGAAATAATCCCCGCATACCCGTCGGGCAATAACATCTGAAACGCGCTCGTGCCGGATCCCACGGTCTGCGGGTTTTCTTCATTAAAAACCGGCTGCATTGTCAGACGCGTCATAGGGGCATCTTCTTTCAGCACCGTGTCCGTTTGCATAATGACCGGCAAATGAGCCCGGAAGTTCTTTTGCCGGAAACCCGCCCAATTTCCCTCCCAAGAAAATTCCGCCAAAGCCGGTTGCTGGTACGCCAATTTGATCTCCTGCTCCGCTAAAATCTGGTACGTCCCGATATTTTTTAACGCGCTCAGCAAAATACGTTTATCTTCCTGCGATAAAACCCCGGCGCGTAAAAACTCAATCCGCAGCCCCCAACGATCCGATAATTTCTCCGGGGCTTTGATCCTTTGATTCGCGGCAACAATCGCTTCCCAATCAATCCCGCTTTGATTATCCGTATTTAAAACAATCCCCACCACCTGGCCATGGACCGCCATCTGTCGATGCTCCAGTGCCGGAACCAAAGCTGCCGTTTCCGTCTGCTGCGTGGGCGCCCCAACAGCCTCAGCGGCTTTGGCCGAAATTGCCGCCGCGGTCGGCGTCTGTTCCACCGCATTGAGCGCCGCTTCAACCGCTTGCTGATAATTCTTCGGTTCTTGCGCTGACGCCCGCCCGATAAAAATACCTAAAAAGAAAACACTGCAAAGAATGCGCTGCCACATGGATTCCATCATACACGCAAGACAAGAAAAAATCATGAAAAAATAAAACTACTCCAGCCGTCGCAAACGCGCGATAAAAAAACCTTCCCGGCGCTCATCCGGAAGAATCCGGCAGCAACGCGCCACCCGGCCATCATAGGCCCGGCCTTCCCAGGCTTGCAAACCCGGATAGGTTTTGATTTCCGGCGGCACGGATATATTCTCGATGTCAAACGCTGCCGCGGTTTTGCGTAAAAACCAATCCACCACCGCCTCATTCTCTTCCGGAGCGAAAGTGCAGGTCGAATACACCAATATCCCGCCCGGTTTAAGCATCCGTCCCGCGTTGAGCAAAAGACCTTTTTGTTTGCGCTGCATTTCTCGAATTTTACGTAAACTCCAATAGCGCCAGGTTTCGGGGTCCGCTAAATCGAACCGTCCTTCACTGCCGCAGGGCGCGTCGACTAAAATCCGGTCAAATAAATCCGGACTGCGCCAACGGCGGCCGTCCATCATCCGGCACGCGACAATCGACGCGCCCAGCAGAGATACCACGGATTTCAACCGGTAAAACCGCCCTTTTACCGCCTCAACAGCGACAATTTCCCCCTGATTTTGCATCAAGGCGGCCATTTGCGTCGTTTTACTTCCCGGGGCCGCGCACAAATCTAAAACGCGTTCGCCGGGCTGCGGGTCAAGCACGATCGGCACCCATTGACTGGATAAACTTTGCGGATAAAAACCTCCCGCAGTCGTAAGTTCAAGACGCAGCACCGCCTCGCGTTGGTCCTGCGGAAACAACAGCGCCGCAGCGCCCAGCCCTGCTGGTAAAACCGGAGTCAAACCCCGGGCTTGCAAATACGCCACAGCCTCTGGCAACGCCATTTTTAAGGTGTTGACCCGGACAGAGAAAAATTTTTTTTCTTTAAATAAAGCGGTTAGGCTGCTATCGCTGGTTGTAATGATCGCGCCAAGACGCGCCAAAAATAAGGGTGGAAGCAAGACCGGCATGTTTAAAAATGCCGCGGTGAATGCGGCTTCTTGCGATGCATGACCGTAAAACGTCCATCTTTCATATCCGTTTTCATCGACCCGACGTCCGCATCCGCGGGCAAAGTGAAAGATTGATTGAAAAAACTGATACGGATCATACGCATACTTTTATTTTTACCGTCACAGCGCGTCGATTCCTGACGCTGAGCCTGGCTGGTCAACCGTCTACTCTTTATTCGGCTGATAAAAAATAATCTGCGTGCCGAAATCTTCAAATTTAAACGGCACCCATAACAATTTGCGCAATTTTTTCCGCACCGCTTCCTGCTGTTGTAGCGGCGCGAAAAATAAAATAAACCCGCCGCCGCCCGCGCCCAATAATTTTCCGCCTGTCGCGCCGGCTTTGCGGGCCGCCTCATAAATTGCGTCGATTTCCGGCGTTGAGACTTTATCCGACAACTTCCGCTTCAATTGCCAACTTTCATTCAATAATTTTCCAAACGACGCGAGACTTCCCCGGCCGTTCACCACCTTCAAGGCCTCGAACACCAGACTGTGCATGGTTTTCAATTCCTCCCGCCGCGAGGGGATATTCTGAATCTGATGCGCCGCGATCTGCGAGGCCATGCGCGAAAACCCGGTAAAAAACAGCATCAAGTGATTTTGTAAATCCTCCAGCCGTTCCTGGGTAATCGTTACCCGCCGCGCCTGTAAATGATGCTTGCCGCCGAATTCAATCAAATTGAAACCGCCCAAAGCCGCCAGCGTCTGGTCCTGACAGCCGACATTTTCTTTGCACATATTCTGCTCAATATGGATCGCTTCCCGCGCCAGCCTTTCCTTGGTCGGCATCACGCCTTTCAAAGCGTAGACGGCGTGCAGCAGGCCCACTGTAAAGGACGAACTCGAACCCAAGCCGGTGCGCGCCGGCAAATCTCCGTCGTGATGAATCTCCACGCCTTTGCGCATCTGTAAATAGCGCAACACCTCGCGCACCGCCGGATGATCGATTTCGTCTAACTTTTTCACATGCTCCATCTGGGAATAAATGATCCGCGATTTATGCTCAAAAAACGGCGGCAAATACCGGCAAGTGATATAACAATATTTATCGATCGTGGTGGCTAAAACAGCTCCCGGATGTTCCCCGTACCATTGAGGATAATCCGTGCCCCCGCCAAAAAACGAAATGCGAAAGGGAGTTCTGGATATAATCATGCTGACGCCTTAATAATTGTCCCGGACCAATTTTTTCTCACAGACTTTCTGCATATGCGCGACTTCCGCTTCCCCAAACCGCTCCCGCAGCCGGTTCAAATACCGGACGTCCTGACAATAATCGTCAAAAGCCGCGTCCCGGAATTTTAAAATTGCCCCGCTGGTCAAATGTTGGGTAGGCAAAGGAAGACAATCGCGGCTAAGCTGGGCATAACTGCTCCACGACTGCGGGAGCGGCCATCCTTCGCGGATCGCGTCTAAATATAATTGTGAACCGGGATACGCCATCGCGCAATAAAAATTTGGATAGGCGCAATTCAATTCTTTCGCTAAAGCCAGCGTGGCGCGCATGGATTCCAAATCATCGTCCGGCAGACCAAAAATAAAATTCGCGACCACCTCAATCCCGGCCGCATGGGTTTTGCGGACAATATCCTTAATGTCTTCTTCATTAAACCGGCCCTTGGAAACGGCATCCCGGACTTTTTTCGTGCCTGCCTCGATTCCATAAGCGATCCAATTAATGCCTGCCTGTTTCATTTTGGGCAGCATATATTCTTTCACCGTGTCAATCCGGCCATACACCCAAAAATTCAAATCATATCCGCGTTGAATCACTCCGTCGCAAATCGCCTCAACATGGTCCCATTTCATGGCAAACAGCTCGTCCAAAATCTTGATATTTTTGACCCGGTAATTTTTAACCAAAAAATCGATTTCCTCCAGGACTTTTTCCGTCGGGCGGTAACGGATACCCGGTCCGCCGAATATCGCGCTGATACAGCAAAACCCGCAGTGAAACGGGCATCCTAAACTGGTGTACACAACCGCGTAAGGCGCACGTTCGTTCAAATGACCAAAACAATGCCAATTATGCGCCCGGTATCGGCTCATATCTAACAAGTCCCAGGCCGGCATGGGCAAAGAACCCAAATCTTGAATATTATCCGGGCGAGGATTACTGACGATTTTTCCCCCGCGCAAATACCACAGACCTTTAATCGAAAAATCCCGCGCCAGCCCGCCGCGGATAGAATCAAACAAATCCGGCGCCGCGCCGCTCGGCAAATCCGAGATTTGGCCGCCTTCTCCGAGAGACCCCTGCCGGGCCTTACCGTTTTGTAAAGCCGCCAGCAATTCAGCGTGCGTGGTAAACCCCTCGCCAACCATGACGAAATCCACAGCCTCTTCGCGCAAGGTTTGCTCCGGCAAGGCGGACGGATGTAATCCGGCGATCGCCCGGGGAGTTGCCGGCGAAAGCGTCTTTAAAGCGGCCAAAACTTTTCCCGCGCCCGGCATATTGCAAGTGGAGGCGTTAGGGTTTGTCCCGGAAACAATCACTGAAACGAATAATGGTTTCGCGGCAAGCGCCCGAGCCGCGGTTTCCTGCTCGTCCAGATTTTCCGCTTCCGCGTCAATCACCCGAACGGAAAATCCCTTGTCCCGCAAATAAGCGGCAGTCAAAATCAGCCACAAAGGCGGCTCAATCGCGGACACATCCTCGCTCAGTCCCTGATACAAACGTTTTTGATTATTAGCTTTAATGAGTACAATATCTGGCATATTTTATCATGTCCACACGATACCAGGACACAAGTCATGTCGTTTACAATTTTTATAAATTTTGTTGTGTTTGCCTGATTTTATCTTAAAAAATAAGATTAAAATTTACAATACTTGTGTCCTGTGTCCTTGTGTCTTTTTAGACATTGGCATACTGATTTCGTTTCAAGATCCGGTAAGCCTTCACTAATTCTTTAATCCCGCCGGTCAGCGATACCGCCGGTTTAAAACCGGTCTTTTCGATTTTTTCATTGCTGACAATATAATCGCGCTTGTCCGGATCTTCGCCGATTTTCGATTCGACGTAATAAAATTCCGGCACCTGTTTCTTGATTTCAGCGCACAATTCCTCTTTATTCAAATTCGCGTCGCTCAAACCCACATTATAGGCTTGATTTTTCATGGTGTCAAAATGCGCCAACCCATGCACAAAGGCATTGGCCACGTCGCGGACATGAATGAAATTCCGTTTAAAATGCGCCTCAAACAACACCACAAACCGATCATTCACCGCCCGATAAACAAAATCATTCACCAATAAATCCAAACGCATCCGCGGGCTGACCCCAAACGCGGTCGCCAAACGCAAGGTGATCGCGTTGCCGGAATCGAGGATCGCTGTTTCCGCGTCCACCTTCAGCTTGCCGTAAAGCGAAACCGGCCTAAGTGGCGTTTCCTCCGTGCAATACTTGCCTTTTTCGCCGATCCCGTAACCGCTGTTCGTCGTAGGAAAAATAATCTTCTGCTGGGGACGGCGCAAAGTCAACATCAGCTTAATCGCGTCCAGCAAAACTGCCTGGGCAGTTTGCGGATCCTTCGCGCACAAAGGCGCCCCGGTCAAACAAGCCAACGGGAAAATCGCGTCCGCGTCGGCCAGCAATTTCTCAACGCAATTTTTGTCCCGCACATCCCCGCGAACAATTTCAAATTTCGGATCATGGCAGCAATCCAACAGCGGTGTCTGGCCATACATAAAATTGTCCAAAACCGTTACCTGATGCCCCTGTGACAACAACATCGGCGTCATCACCGACCCGATGTACCCGGCCCCGCCGGTAATCAATATTTTCATACAACTTTCTCCTTGCTTTTTATTCCCGACGACAAAAATATGCTAAAAATGAAAATAGCCATAAACTATTTATTGCCAATGGGATATTGAGATCTTACACCATTTATTCAACCATCTTTCTTGCCGCAGATACGATGTCGGCTACGCCTGGGTAAAAGGCCTCTTCTAACACATAGCTCGACGGGGTTGGGATGTCCGGGAAAGTGACGCGGACCGGCGCGGATTTTAATGACGCGAAGCCTTTTTCTGTGACGGTGGCGATCACTTCCGCGGCAAAACCGCAGGTTTTCCAACTCAAATCCGCGACTAACAGGCGGCCGGTTTTTTTCACGGAATCCAAAACTAGCTGTTCATCAAATGGCTTGAGCGATCTGGGGTCAATGATCTCCGCGCTGATACCCAGCTTTGCTAATTCTTCCGCCGCGCGCAGGGCCTCGACGGCCATATGCGACACCGCGACAATGGTGATATCCTTGCCTTCCCGACGGATAACGCCCTGGCCGATGGGAACCGAATACATTTCCTCCGGGACATCACCGGTGTGTTTATACAGCCAGCGCTGCTCAAAATACAGCACCGGATTCGGATCCGCGATCGCGGCTAAAAGCAAACCTTTGGCGTCAAACGCGGTAGTGGGCATCAAGACTTTGAGCCCCGGCGTGTGGACAAACAAAGATTGCAGGGCTTGAGAATGTTGCGCTGCCGACCCCCAGCCGCGGCCGATACACGCCCGGATCACGATCGGAACCTTGACGCGCCCCGCAAACATATAATGCCATTTTCCGGCGTGATTGGCGATTTGGTCCATAGCGACGAGCAAAAAATCCGGACGGTTGTGCACCGAAACCGGACGCAAGCCGCACATCGCTGACCCTAAGGCCATGCCGATCACCGCGTTTTCCGAAAGCGGGGTGTCAAACACCCGGCGGCCGCCGTATTTTTTATGCAGATCTTTCGTCGATCCGAACATCCCGCCCGGGTCATCGACGCCCTGACCCATGACATAAACATTCGGGTCAGCGGCCAAGGCCTGATCAAGCGCCTCGCGGATGGCTTCGCCATAACTCAATTTGCGCACAGCTTGACCCGCGTCATGATCAAAATGCGGCTCCTGCCGCTCTACATATAATTTTGTCCAGGGCATAGATTCCTTTATTAAATACACAAGACACAAGTATTCTGCTCGAATGTCCTGCTTATTTAAGGCAAACTCAGGCAAACACAACAAAATATTTTCAAATGCCTAAACAACTTGACTTGTGTCCTGTGTCTTGTCTCACTCAAATAAAAATCTTCCCAATTCCTCTTTTTTCGGCAAGGGGCTTTGCTGGGCAAAAAGGAATGCCGCCTCAATTTCCCCGTCCACTGCTTCGTCGATGGCGGCAATGTCCGCCTCCGGCGCCAAATTCTGCGCTAAAATTTTGTTCTTGAATATTTCGACCGGACACCGCCTAAAAGCATCATCCAAATCTTCTGACCGGCGGTAATTTTCCCGGCCCGGATCGCCGATTCCATTATGACCGCGCCAGCGTTGGCAAAGGCATTCTAAAAAAACCGGGCCTTGACCCGAACGCGCCGCGGCAATCGCTGTTCCCGCCTGTTCATAAACTGATAGCAAATCCGAACCATCCGCCTGATACGCGGGAATATCAAAGGCGCCCGCCCGCGCCGTCAACCGCTCATTCACCTGCCGGGCAGACAACCGCGAACAGACCGCGTAATAATTATTTTCACAAACAAATACCACCGGCAGTTTGCGCAAAGCCGCCAGATTCAAACTCTCGAAAAACACTCCTTCTTCCATCGCGGCGTCGCCGAAAAAAGTCACCGCAACCCGGTTATCGCCGCGATACCACGAGGCGAACGCCGCGCCGACCGCGTGCGGAATGCTTCCCGCCACAATGGCCGAAGATCCCATCAGACCCACTTGCGGATCAACCAAATGCATGGAACCGCCGCGGCCCGCCGCGCACCCGGTTTCCTTGCAATACAATTCCGCGATCATTGCCGGCAGATCGCCGCCCTTGGCCAAATAATGACCATGACTGCGATGATTGCTGAAAACATAATCTTCGCGTTTTAAATGGCTGCAAACCCCGACGGAAACCGCCTCCTGTCCCAAGGACAAATGCACGGGCGTCTTCATCTCATCACGCGGATAAAGTTCTTCGATTTTCTGTTCCACTTTCCGAATACGGATAAGCGAACGATACAGCCGGATAATTTGTTCTGCGGTCAAGTTCATGCGCTGCGATATTCCTTTTGAAAAACCATGCCAAATTCTGTCCTGCCGCTGCTTGTTTTACAGCCTATCCTGAAACCAGGCTAAGGTTTCCTTAATACCTTGCTTTAGCCCGACTTTTGGCTGCCACTGCAAATGCTTTTTCGCCAGCGTAATATCCGGCCGGCGCTGTTTCGGGTCATCGACGGGAAGCGGCGAATACGCGATGCGGCTTTTTGTCCCGGACAATTTAATCACCAGTTGGGCGAATTCCAAAATCGTAAATTCCCCCGGATTGCCGATGTTCATCGGCCCCGCATAATCGGACAATAACAAACGATAAATCCCTTCGACCAAATCAGAATAATAACAAAAAGAACGCGTTTGTTGACCATTGCCATAAACCGTCAGCGGCTTTCCATGCAAGGCCTGGTCAATAAAATTCGGCACCACCCGCCCATCTTTAATCCGCATCCGCGGCCCATAGGTATTGAAAATCCGAATAATCCGCACATCCACCTTGTGATACCGGTTATAAGCTAAAGTGATAGCTTCCGCAAACCGTTTCGCCTCGTCGTAAACACTGCGCGGTCCGTTGGGATTCACATGCCCCCAATAAGTTTCTTTTTGCGGATGGACCTGCGGGTCGCCGTACACTTCCGAAGTGGACGCGAGAAAAAACCGCGCCTTCTTCGCCTTCGCCAAACCCAATCCATTGTGCGTGCCTAATGACCCCACTTTCAAAGTCTCAATCGGAAACATCAGATAATCCACCGGACTGGCCGGAGAAGCGAAATGCAGCACATAATCCACTTTCCCGGGAATCGTAATCGGCTTGGAGATATCATGCTTCAGAAAATCAAACCGCTTCTCGTCCTTCAAATGCGCGATATTCTTCATGTTCCCGGTGATCAAATTATCCACCGCGATCACCCGATACCCCTCCAAAATAAACCGATCGCACAAATGACTCCCCAAAAACCCCGCCCCGCCGGTAATGACGACTGTCTTACATTTTTTCATTACGATCCTTTCCGTAAATTAAAAAGACGCCTGATCATATCCAAATTTCTATATAGCAAATACAGCAAACTATCAAAAACCGCGCGCCCAAGGCGATTACAACCTCACCACATTCTTATACATTTTATCCCCATAAACGTTTTTCACATCAAACACCAACCGCGAATGCTTCCGCACCGCTGCGTAATCAACCTGACTATGGTCCGTAGCAATCACCACGCAATCATATTTCCTCAAATTCGCCGGCGTAACCTCCACCCGCAGCAAATCAATCCCATTGATCTTCAAATAAGGAATCAACGGGTCAGAATAATCCACCCGGGCCCCGGCCTTTTGCAAAAGCTCAATCAAAACCAAAGACGGCGACCGCCGTAAATCTTTGACATCTTTTTTATAAGCAACGCCTAAAACCAGCAAGGACGCCTCTTGCAAAAATGTGTCCGGCTTTAAAATCTCCGTGATCCGCTCTACGGCATAGGCCGGCATATCCGCGTTCGTATCCGCCGATAATTTAATATATTTCGAATGAAACCCGTATTTCTTCGCTTTCCAGTAAAGATACAGCGGATCATCGGGAATACAATGACCGCCCACGCCCAAGCCCGGATAAAACGGCATAAAACCAAACGGCTTCGTCTTCGCCGCCGCGATCACCTCCCAAACATCCACGCCCATTTTATGACACATCCGGGCCACTTCATTGATCCACCCAATGTTGATAATCCGAAACGAATTTTCCAAAAGCTTGGTCATCTCCGCCGCTTTTGCGGAAGACACTAAGTGAACAGCCACAATAATTTTTTCATAAAGCAGTTTCGTTAACTCCCCGCATTCCGCTGTCACTCCGCCGACCAATTTGGGGATCCGCGTCACATCGTAATTTTTATTCCCCGGATCGATCCGTTCCGGCGAGAAAGCGAGATAAAAATCAGTTCCCGCTTTCCGGCCGCCGCGCTCCAATTCCGGCCGGAACAATTCGTCGGTTGTTCCCGGATAGGTCGTGCTTTCGAGGACCACCAATGTCCCCGGCCGGATATATCGGCGTATAGTTTTCACCGCGTCGACAATATAAGAAATATCCGGCGTGTATTTTCGTTTGAGCGGAGTGGGGACACAGACAATGATAACATCAACCTGTGCCAACACCGCAAAATCCATCCCCGGAGAAAACCGGGCTTGATCGATCACCTCGGCAACTTCTTTGGCCGGCATATCGAGTATATAACTCCGCCTTTGTTGTAATTGGATAACTCGGTCTTCGTCTTTATCCAAACCCCAAACTGAAAAACCGGCTTTTGCGAAATTGACCGCCAAAGGCAATCCCACATATCCCAGCCCGATCACCGCGAGCTTCGCGGTTTTATTCTGTATTTGTTTTTTTAAATTTTCCCGTTTCATAATTTTCCTGATTCCGCTCTTATCCCTTAACCTTCCCCCGGCCGACCCCGTAATATTCAAAACCCAGCGCGGCCAAATCCGCTGCCGCGTAAAGATTGCGCCCGTCAAAAATAACCGGTTGTTTCATCAAGGATTTTATTTTGCGAAAATCCAGATCCTGAAATTCCGGCCATTCGGTCAAAACGATGCAGCAATCACATCCTTTCGCCAGATCATACACATCCCGGCTATAAACCACATTTTTAAAAATCAACCGGGCCTGCGCCATCGCCTGAGGATCAAAGGCCTTAATCCGCGCCCCTTCGTGCTGCAGGGTTTTAATCACGCTGATCGACGGGGCGCTGCGCATATCATCGGTATTGGGTTTAAACGCCAACCCCAAAACGCCAATGGTCTTGCCCTTGACATTCCATAATTTATCTTCGACCAATTTCAAAAATGCCGCTCCTTGGTCTTCGTTTACCTGCCGCACCTGCTTCAGCAGTTGAAAATCATATCCGTTTTTTTCGGCAAGCCGAATAAAAGCGTCAACGTCTTTTGGAAAACAACTACCGCCATATCCGATCCCGGCGTCCAAAAACGAACGACCGATCCGTTTATCAAATCCCATCCCTTCCGCGACTTTCAGAACATCCGCGCCTACCCGGTCGCAGATCTGCGCCACCGCGTTGATGAATGAAATTTTCGCCGCTAAAAACGAGTTAGAAGCATGTTTGATCATCTCCGCGGAATTGATATTCGTCACGACCATGCGGGCGGCCAGTGGTTTATAAATATCCCGCAAAATCCGTTCGGCGCGTTTGGATTCCACCCCGATCACCACCCGGTCCGGATTCATAAAATCATGAACCGCCGATCCTTCCCGTAAAAATTCCGGATTGGACGCCACGTCAAATTCCAGGGTTTTATTTTTCGGAAGATTGAGCCGGATCGTCCGGGCGACGCGCTGTCCGGTTTCCGCGGGCACCGTCGATTTCTCGACGATCAAACGATAGCCGTCTAAACACCGCGCGATTTCCCGCGCCACGTTTTCCACATAAGTCAAATCCGCGTCGCCGTTTTTCTTTGAGGGAGTGCCGACCGCGATAAAAATCACTTCAGTTTGTTTCACCGCCGCTTTGATCGAAACGGAAAACGACAGCCGTTTGCTTTTCATATTTTTCTTTAACAGCGGCTCTAATCCCGGCTCATAAATCGGAACCATTCCTTGGTTCAATTGCTTTATTTTTTCCCGGTCCACGTCGACACAAATTACCGTATGCCCGGTTTCCGCCAGACAAACCCCGGTCACCAACCCGACATAACCCGAACCAATGATAGCAATGTTCATATTTTTTGATATCCTTTGCGCGGTTAAACAACCTTCCGGCTTAAATCTCTTGTCCAGCCTTGCGCTTGGCAAACCCGGTGCCGCCGCCGACATTGATAGACGGAAACGCCTTAAGCCGGAAAATCAACATGATTTCGCTGCCCTCGCCCTTTTTGTTAGTCAGCGAAGTTTCCACGGTCCAGCTGTGCAAATCCCGCGTGACCGTGTAGCCCTGTTCCTTAAGTTTCGAAGCTTTCAAATCAAACCGGTCAAACACATGGAGCGTCCATTTTTTATTCACATCCCAATGCAGGTCGGTAGTCACCTGATCATCCGCGTCCCGGGCCCAGCGTTTCCCCACATCGAGTCCCCAGCCTTTGCCGTTAATGTACGCATCGAAATTCACCGCACTCCAATGTCTCTGCCGCGGATCATATCCGGAATCAAAATACAAAGTAAGCCAATCCACCGGACGAAAATCAATGTTCGAAGTAATCGTGTCAAACCCGCCTTTGCGCGGGTCTTCTTTCAAATGAAAATCCGTGCCCAGCACCGCGCGCAGCAGTTCGACCGTCTTGTCGTTCCGTTTCGTCTGCAATTTATTTTCTAAAGAAAAATTGATGTTATGAATATTCGTGATCGTGTCCACGCTGTCAAAGGCATCCAGCGTGGTGGCTGGCACAGTTGGCTTGTTCTGAAAGTCATAGGAAACGGTTGGCGTGATGATATGGCGCAGCCGGTTGATTTCCAGTCCATAGGCGTTCATCTGCGCTTCATAAATACGATAAAATTTGGTGCTGACACTTGCCCCGGTTTTAAACACGGCGCGCGTGATATTGGAGCGGGAAATGTCGTGGGTGCGGCTGTAGTATGTTTCTTCCTGCCCGACATACGGCTTAAATTCGAAAATATGGACCTTCATCGGATACGATAAAATGTTATCCGTATCCAAACGCATGGTCTTCAAACGACTGACGCTCGGCGCGGCCTGTTCATTGGCCAAATTGGAATAGGTCGTCGCGTTTCTCCAATAAAGCCCCGAATCCCCCAGCTCAAAATTGGCCATGTCATAACGGACTTCCGGCAGACGCTCGACCTGACTGGTAAACGTATTGACCCGTTTATCCGCCCGCAGGCTCAAAATCCCTTTCGACAATGTCCGCGTCAAAAGAAAAAACGTCTGCGGATTGCTGTCGCGGTCATACTCCCTTTGGAAAAAATCTTTCAAAAAACGGCTGTCGCTTAATTTATAAAACTGCATCACCGCGTTGGTCTGCTTATCCATCTGCCATTGATGCCGCCATTCGACCTTATACCGGGTATGTTGAATTTTATAAACATCCGTCTTATCCGTGGTGGTTAAGGATTTGTCAGTAAGATAATAGGTGCGCAATAAACCGTTTCCCAAGGAAGGGGTTTTATAAGCGGTATCCAAACCATAGCCCATGCCGATCAATTGCCGGTAATCGGCGTGCACAACCGCTTTCAAATGCTCGTCCCCGAAATAGCGCCACTGGCCCAGTAAAAACGCTCCCCAGCGCTTTTTATAACCGGGAATAACTTCCCACTGGGGTTTGGGATTTTGTAAATTTTGCGAAATCTTCGGAATATACATCAAAGGCACGTTGCCGACTTTCATCAGAACATTGCGGGCGATAACCTTATCCTGCGGATAAATTTCGATCTGATCGGCAAACATCCGATATTCCGGATCATCCCAGTCGGAAGTGGTCATATAACCTTTAGACATCACCAACTTATCCCCCTGCAGTTTGGTAATCAAATCCGTATATCCGTAAAGCGGGGGCATAAAAATTTTCGCTTGGCGGAATTCGCCTTTTTGCGTCGCAAAGTTATACTCCAGTTCATTGCCGGCAACCTCGCCTTTTTTGGTGCGCAAACGAACATGGCCTTTCGCGTGCGCATTTTTCGTTTTTTGCTCAAAAGTGACCATGTCGCAGGTCAGTGTCGAATCCTGATAAATAATTTTCACATTGCCCTTGGCGGTGATCAGACTTCCATCCACCGAATATTCCACAGTGTCCCCATTCAGCTCTACGGAAGACGCGGGCGAAGAGACCGCGGCAAAACCTCTCCCCGTCCCGGCTAAAACAACCGACAAAAGCATCAATACCGCTTTTAATGGAAAATTCCAGGTTTCGCGCTTTGTCATTTGAATTTTGTCATTTGAATTTTGTCATTTGTCATTAATAAACCCGCTCCGATCACGCCCGCGTCATCGCCTAATTTCGCCGCCGCCACTTTAACTAACTGCGCGGGAACTCCCATTGCCCGTTCGCGGATCGTGGCGGCAATCGCTGTTTTCATAAAACGCAAACTTTTCGCGACCCCGCCGCCTATCACAATAAGACGCGGATTTAATAAATTAACCGCCCCGACTAAACCATACCCAACCACTGTGCCGACCCCATACCAAAAATCCAAAGCCCGGCTATCGCCCCGCGCTGCTAAGGCGTAAACATCTTCTAATGTGATATCTTGGCGTTTAAAAAAATCCCGCGCTCCAGCCAAGAGAGTGGCATTGCCGACATAACGCTCAAAACAAGCCCGCCCGCCGCAATTGCACGCCGGCCCGTTTTCATTGAGCGGCACATGACCCAGCTCGCCCGCGCAAAACCCTTCGCCGCGATACAATTTGCCCTCTAAAATCAAACCCGCGCCCACCCCCGTACCCAGCGTCATACAAATCATGTTCCGGTAGCCCCGTCCGGCTCCGAATTTCGCCTCCGCCAGAGCCATACCATTGACATCATTATCTACCCGGACCGGTAACCCTAATTTTGCTTCTGCCAATTTCTGCAAAGGCACATTTTTCCACCCAAAAATATTCGTCAAAGTCAAAACCACGCCCCGGTCAAAATCCACCAAACCCGGCACGCCAAAACCCACGCCTTGCACCTGATCTTGACGCAGTCCCCGCGCCGCTAAAAGCCCGGCCACACTTTCGACCACCGCTTGAATCAGACATTCTTTATCCGCGGCCACCTCGGCGGTCTTGATCCGGCCTCGGGCCACAATCTCCCCGGCATCCGAGACGATACCCAGTTTAATATTCGTGCCGCCAATATCAACGCCAATCACATAATTTTTCTTATACATCATAATTTGAAGAAAGAAGTAACTCTATGATTATTAAGGATTTTCGACTGAAACACTTAGACTCGCCACTGCCAGACTTGTTACAAAATTGCGGTTATTTTACACGATAAGATTTAAGGAAGCAACTTGAATTTAAGAAGGAAATTACCCCGGGGTTGCGGATCATGTCTCCAGGCTGAACGACGGCAGGGCATCGGAACTTTTATCTAGGAGTTTTTTAAGACGGCTCATAGATTCGTCTTCCATTTTCGTGAAATAAAAAGCAAAACCTTCGCCGGCCACGATCCGGGAAATGCGCGCCATACCTTGAATAAGGTTGTGTTCATTGCCGGGAGCGGACGGAAAAGCGAAACCGATCTCGTCGCTTAACTTCAAAAACACGTTTTCCCGTATGCGGATAAACGCGCTCTTTAAAGAGATGTCCTTCAGCCGTCCGTTTAAAGTTAATTGCTCTCCGATACGAATCTGGGCCGGCAAGTCCGAATTGTATCGCGATTCCCTGCGTAAATTTTGCGTTTCCATATTGAACGCTCCTTTAATAGTTTACCTATGCAAACTCTCTTTTATAAATGCTGCTTTCCCGCAGCTTTATCTGTGTAAACCCCGACTGCCGCCACTCGGTTTCTCCCCTGCTGTTTCGCGCGATAGAGCGCCCAATCCGCTTTTTCAAGAATTTCCTCCGCGGTTTTACCGTCTTGCGGGAACGTGGCAATGCCGATGCTCAGGGTGACTTGATACGTTCCGTCATAAGCCCTGACTACGGTCTTTTCCATAGCTAAACGGATACGTTCCGCGGCATACTTCGCGCCGTCCGATCCGGTATCCGGCAATATCACGCAAAATTCTTCCCCGCCAAAGCGGCCATCAATATCAATCTCCCGGATATTGGTCTTAATCACTTGCCCGACCTCCCGCAATACCTGATCGCCGGTAAAGTGGCCGTATTGATCATTAAAAGTTTTAAAATGATCCACGTCTGCCATAAGAAAAGAAACCTCGGTTTTATGGTTTTTCGAGCGGCTTACCTCTTCCGCGAAACGCTCCAAAGCGTAACGCCGGGTGTGCACCGCAGTCAAACTGTCGGTGATCGCGATTCTTTCGATTTCTTCATACAACTTGACCCGGCGCAAAGCCAAAGCAAACTGATGTCCCAAGATCATCAACTTATCTTCTTCCTGGGCAGGCATCCCGGTCACCACCAAATATCCCAGGCGCCGGCGTTTAACATGCAGCGAGAATACAAAAACCTGGTCTGGCGTCCAGTAATGGTTTCCTTTATGCGGGAGGTTGATGGCCTCGGGTAAAACATCGAGAAGCAGACACTCGGCGAACCGGACGTGTTCCCTTAATTTCTTTTTGAACAACTCCAAAGCCTCCGCTTCCTTTTGGGACTGGGTAATATCTTTAGTCATTTCATAGAGAGTAAAAATCTGAATCGCCCGGTCTTCCAAAGCCATTTTTTGATCGAAATACGCATTTTTCTCCGCTACGCATTTTTGATAATCGGCTTGCTGGTCTGCCAGCTTCTTTTCTAACCGGACAAACACCCGCCGGACAAGATAGCGGGAGGCCAGCATCACCACTGCGACATAAACAATTAAAAAGCCAATCATCGATTCCCCGTCTCTGCCCTATCGCCTCGGGCCTTATACATAGCACACACGGTTACGGCCTTGCTCTTTAGCCCGATATAATGACTGGTCTGCCTGGGCGATCAATTCATCTTTATCCCGGCCGTCCTGCGGAAAAGCGGCGACCCCGATAGAAATCGTGACGCGCGTCCGCTCCCGGCGCAAAAAAATCGTCTGCCCGGCAATTTTCTCCCTCAGCCCTTCGGCCAATTCCGCAGCTTTCGTCTTCGAACAGTCCGGCAATAAAACACAGAATTCTTCTCCGCCATAACGCGCCACCAAACTGCCCGGAATATGACTGAAATAATCCGTCATGGCCATCGCCGCCGTCTTCAGCACAATATCGCCAGCTACATGGCCAAACCGGTCGTTATAATCTTTAAATTTGTCCAAATCCATCATCAAAAAAGCCAAGGATTCCTGCCTGCGAACGTGTCGGCTGATCTCCTGCGCTATGCGCCCCATCAAATAGCGGCGTTGATACAAATTGGTCAAGCCGTCAAAAATCGCCAATTGCTCCGCGCGTTCATACAACTGCGCATTTTCCACGGCGACCGCGGCTAAATCGGCGATCGCCGCGAGAAAACGCAAATCATCGGTCGTAAAAAATTTTTCCCGGGGATGATCGACACGCAAAATTCCCAAAGTCCGTTGACCCACGACAAGCGGAACGCTGATCAAAGAACCGACTACCCGAGAGTCCTCCCCGGCGATTTTTTCTACGTCAAACCGATAATCGCCCCGGCTGTCTTCCACCAAAAGCGGCTGCAAGGTTTTGACTACCCAACGGTCAAACGCGTCACCCTGCTTCGATTTGATACTAACGCGGTTCAGCCCTTTTTGCGACGACGAAATTCCAAACTCTCCGGTTTTCGCGTGAAATAAATAAAGGATCACGGTGGCCTCGGAGCCTTTACCGGCGGCAATCAAACGATGCGCCTCATTAGTCAGCATCTTCGAGGTGTCAAGTGTGTAGAGGCACTGGCCTAACAATTCCGTGAGGTCTTTTAACTTGGCTAAAAGCGCAATTTTGTCTTCAAGCGCGGCTATGGCTTTCGTTTCCGCGGCAATTTCCGCGGTCACCAAATTACGCGACTCAAAAATATCCTGCGATTTAAAATTATGTTCCGCTTGATAAGCGGACAGCCTTTTACCCCAATAAAAAAAATAAAGGATCAAACAAAATAAAGCGGCAGCCAAATTGATAAAAAAACGGGGGTCCTGTTTAATCGCAAAATGAAAAAAAAACGCCAAGGGAAACCCAAATAAGGCGAGGAAATAGAGGACTTGCTCAGATGATCGTTTTTTCAGTAACGGGATCAAAGAAATGCACCTTGCCCATGTTAAACACAACCTCCATGTCCCGATTGACATCCGGACGGTTGTGAGCTCCGACCCGGGCGATAAAGGTATTTTTCCCGGAATTAAGATACAAATAAACTTCTGATCCTAAAGGCTCCACCACTTCGCAGACCGCTCGGACCGTATTATCCGCGGCCGCTTCCGCAATGAACAACCGGTCATAAATATCCTCCGGTCTGATCCCCAGGATGAGCTCTTTTCCTTCCCAAGCAGAAAAGATTTTATACATATCTTCGACTAATTTTACCTGAAACCGTCCCTCATCAAAATAATATTTCTTTTCCTTCTTGATGATCCGGCCAGGAATCAAATTGATCGGCGGCGACCCCATGAACCCCGCGACAAATTTGTTCGCCGGTTTTTCATAAATCGTGATCGGGTCCGCGCACTGTTGGATTTTGCCGTCACGCATCACCACGATCCGGTCGCCCAAAGTCATCGCCTCGACCTGATCATGGGTGACATAGACGAATGTGGCCCGAAGCCGCAGGCGCAATTTATGGATTTCCGTGCGCATCTGGAGGCGCATCTTCGCGTCCAAATTGCTTAAAGGCTCATCAAATAAAAACACCAGCGGTTTGCGGACAATCGCCCGTCCCAAGGCGACGCGCTGCATCTCTCCGCCGGAAAGCTGGGCCGGCCGGCGGCGCAAGATCGGATTGATTCCCAGAATTTCCGCGGCTTCATGCACGCGGCGTTCAATCTCCGGTTTGGGATACCGGCGCATCCGCAGGCCAAATGACATATTTTCATAAACCGTCATGTGCGGATAAAGCGCGTAATTCTGAAAAACCATGGCAATATCGCGGTCTTTCGCCGGAACATTGTTGACCAACCGGTCGCCGATCCAGATCTTTCCGTCGGAAACCTCTTCCAGCCCCGCGATCATCCGCAAGGTAGTGGATTTCCCGCAGCCGGAAGGCCCGACGAGCACAATGAATTCTTTGTTCTCAATGCCCAGCGAGACGTTGTCAACCGCTTTGACCGCGCCGCTTTTATATACTTTCGAAACATTACGGAGGCTGATTTGAGCCATAAGAGTAATGACAAAATTCAAATCACAAAATATCCGATCAATTTTGCCAGCGTGGACTTCATTTCTTTGCGCGAAACAATCATATCGATCAGGCCGTGCGCCATCAAAAATTCCGAACGCTGAAATCCTCCCGGCAGCTTCTGCCGGATCGTTTGTTCAATAACCCGCGGCCCGGCAAAACCCACCAAAGCCCGCGGCTCAGCGATAATTATATCGCCCACCCCGGCGAACGAAGCCATAATCCCGCCCATGGTCGGATCAGTCAATACGGAAATGTAAAGCAATCCGGATTCCTGATGCTTGCCTATTGCCGCGCAAGTTTTCGCCATCTGCATCAAAGAAATCGCGCCCTCATACATCCGCGCCCCGCCGCCAGACCCCGAAACAATAATCATTGGCAAACGCTGCCGCGTTGCCGCCTCAACCGCGCGGGTTATCCGCTCCCCAACCACTGATCCCATTGACCCCATAATGAACCGGGAATCCGTAACCCCCAAAACCACGTCACGTCCTTCTATCTTGCCTTGCCCGGTGATCACCGCGTCCTTCAACCCGGTCAGCGCTTGATCGCCTTCAATTTTCTGCTGATACGTTTTCGGGCCTTTAAAAACCAACGGATCCCGGGAAGTCAACGCCGCGTCCATTTCCGTAAAAGTGTTTTCGTCCATGAGCAGACTGACCCTCTGCGGCGCGGTCAGGACGATATGATAATTGCATTTTGGACAAACATTCTCGTTAATGTCCAAATCTTTTTTATGGTTGGCCGCAGAACATTCCGGACATTTATGCCATAACCCGGCCGGAATCTCTTTTTTCTTTACGGTCACCAACGTAAATTTACTGCGTCCAAAAAGAGCCATAAAGCAAAATCCCTTTTAACTTTTTTCCTAAAACAAAGTCCGAATAACTTTTTCCATTTTCCCTCCCCCCGGCCTTCCGGGAGGCCTGCCTGCCGGAAGGCTGTGGGGGAGGGGCAGGGGTGGGGGTGAGGGGAACGGCCGCCTATTTCGGCAAAACCACCAGCCCGGATAATACTTTGGGATAAAAATAAGTAGTTTTTGGCGGCATTTTATCGCCGCTTAAGGCGACATCCTTCAACTGCTGAATCGGCACGGAATTCATAATAAACCCGGCTTCCGCTTCTCCGGCATCCACCATCGCCGTTACCCGCTGAATATCCTTGGTATAAATGATATCCTTTGACTCCAGTCCGATTTCATCAAAAACAAAACTTTTTAAAATCGCCGCGTCTAATGCCTTATAAGCCGCGGAACCTTCTTTCACCTTATCATTGACCAAACGTTTATTCTTCAGGCGTAAAAGCCGTATACCCTCGCGGGTGTAAAGACCAAACGCGTTTTCATTGCGGCCGGCGCGCGCCAGAATAATCAAAAGCTCGCCCACCGTCTTCACCCGGTCGGTGCGGAAATAATCATCCAAAAAATGCAAAGGCTTGGTGAGGCGCGTCACGATCCGGTGCATGGGAAAAATCTGCAAATCGCGCGAATCCAGATTCGTAAAATAGGTGAGGACAAAATTGTACGGAGCCTCGTCATCGCCCGCCGGGTTGCGCTCTTTGCACAACCGACGGTATTCCTGCGCCACTTTAAACCGGTGATGTCCGTCCGCGATAAACAATGGCTGGCCTTCCACAGTTTGCTGAATCTGCGCAATGAGCGCCGGATCTGACAACCGCCAGAACAAATGTTTCACCTTGTCCGGGTCTTCCACCTCAAACAGCGGCGTCTGCGGGGCAATATGCCGGATAAAAATTTTATCCATCTGCCGGGAACGGTCAGAATAACAGACAAAAATCGGCGACAGATCAGCTTTCAAATTTTTACACATCGCCAAACGGTCATCCACCGCCTTAGCGTGGGTATTCTCATGCGGATAAACCTTAGAATCGCGGCCGTCTTCGATCCGCATCGCGCCGATAAAACCCAGCCGGTTGTATTTCTGGCCTTGGTATTTATATTCCTGGCGGTATACATAAAGCGACGGCTTATCGTCTTTAGTCAAAACTCCGGTCTTCATCCATTCATCAAATCTCTGCTTCGCGGACGCGTAGCGGTCCATGCCGCCCTGTTCTTTGGGCAAATCAATATGAGTGAAATTATACGGGCTCAAATTATTCAAATGGCGCAGTTCTTCATCCGCAATCACGTCATAAGGCGGACTTACCACTTTTCCCGGATCCTTGATCTTCGCGCCATTATAGCGCACACCGCAAAATGGGTTGACAATAGCCATATTTTAAACAACTTTCCCTGAATTTTTCTTTAAAAATAAAAAGATCGCCGCCCCCAAAGCGCTGCCGATCGTGTCTGCCAGCCAGTCAAAAACATCAGCGCAGCGACCGGGCACAAAATATTGGTGAATTTCATCACTCGCCGCGAAAAGCATAGCTATCAACAGCGCGCCTAAAAAAACAAAACGCGGCAAAAACAACCGCGTTGTCCCAATTAAGGCCCGGGTGAGCAACCATCCCCACAAACAATATTCAATAATATGCTCGATTTTATCGAAATTGTCAACCGGAACTATTGTCGGCACCCGGCTCAGGGAGGATACAAACCAAATGATACCAGAATACAAAATAACCGGAAACCAATATTTAAGGATTTTCTCGTTCATACACAAAGAATATATTATAACAAAATAACCTTATTTGAACTTGTTGTGAAGCCATTGAATCCTGACCAAAGAACATCTAATCTGTCGAGGAAAGCGTAAATGGCTCTGATTTTATTTTGTAAAATGTGTTTTTAATTTATGCTTTTGAGCGGCAGCTAACAACGCCCCATCGTAGGTCAATAACGGGATATGCCCTAATCGCGCAGACAAATCCAAGTAGGCGGCGTCATAAGTTGTAAGATGATAAGTTCGTGCGATATCAAGAACGGAAGTGTTTAACCAGCCGGGTGACGATATTGCGTCAATAAACAACGGAAGCCGGCTGGCCATGTCGAGAATTCTTTCTTGAGTATGGCGATTTAAGCGTCCTTTATTTTCTGCCATAACCAAGATATTCATGAATTCATAAACAAAAATAGACGGGACGTGGATTTTGATTCTATCTATTTTGTCAAGCGCCCCAGAATGCTCCCCGGCAGACTCATCCGGAAGAAACCATGAAGCCACAACATTAGCGTCAACGACAACAGATGATATTAAGCTCGACCCTGTCTTTTCCATTGATTAAGCTCTTCGATGGTGATCTTGTCTACGGATTGGCGGAGTTCTTTAATTTCTTTTATCAAAGATTTTGAACGGCATAAAAAACTTTCAGTTACAGGCACTATTTTGGCGACCGGCACATTCTTTTTCATGATGACGTGTTCTTCTCCTCGCATCACCTCTTTGATAATTCCCGACAAATGGCTTCTTGTTTCTAAAATTCCGCTCGTGGTCATATTACGTCCCTCCATTCTGTACATCTAAAGTGTACAGTTAAATATTGTTCATGTCAATGTTTTTGGGAAGATCGGTGGGCGCGTTCGAGACCCCAATGTTTACACATTATCAGGTCATCCGTTAAGACTTACTCATTTACATCCCGGGCAGCAGCCTTCGGCTTTAGCTGGGCAGGTTTTTTCGGGAGATTTCGGGGACGGGGCTTCGCATTTTGGCGCGTCTTTCTTTTTGTAATCGGTTTCGTAGAAACCTTTGCCTTTAAAAATCACGCCGCCTCCGGTGCCAATGAGCCGGATAAGCTTGTTCTTGCCGCATTTCGGGCATTTTTTTAATTTTTCATCCGTCATAGACTGCCAGGCTTCTAATCCATGGCCGCAGGCCGTGCATTCATATTGATATGTTGGCATAGGTCGATCCTTTTATTAAAGACACACGCCACAAGTAAGGTCATTTAGGCATTTGAAATATTTTGTCGTATGTGCCTGAGTATCAATATTTCAACAAGACTTTCAAACAGAATGTTTGTGTCTTGTGTCCTATCCTTTGTCCTGTCTATTTAAACACCTTCTTTAACTTATCTTTAAACGATTTTTCACCAATATCTTCCCCGCTCGCTTTCGCAAAGTCTTCCAGAGCGCGTTTTTGGTCCGCGCTTAATTTCTGCGGGACGTCGATCATCATTTTCGCGTAAAGATCTCCGGTGCCGCCCTGATGCACATCCGGCATGCCTTTGCCTTTGAGCCGAAAGACCTTGCCGCTCGGCGTGCCTGCCGGGATTTTCATTTCCACCTCGCCGGCCAAAGTTTCAACCGCGACCTCGCCGCCAAACACGGCTTTGACAAACGGGATCGGCAGTTCCATATATAAATCGTTGCCCTCTCGCTTGAATATGTCGTGCTCTAGCGCATGGACATAAAGATAAAGATCGCCCGGCCCGGCCGCGCCGACCTCGCCTTCATGCCTGACCCGCAGCCGCGACGAATTATCCACACCCGGCGGGACATTCACGTCGATATTTCGGGTGATTTTGACCGCGCCCTGGCCGCCGCATTTCGGACAATATTCGGTGATCGTCCGTCCCTGGCCGTGACACGCCGGACAGGTCTGCTGCATCCGGAAAAATCCGCTCGACATCATAACCGCGCCTTGACCGCCGCAGGTCGGACACGTTTTGAGGGATTTGCCGTCTTTCGCGCCTGTGCCTTCGCAATCTTGACAAAATTCATGCCGAGGGACCTGAATTTTCCTGGCAACACCTTGATAAGCTTCCTCCAGCGTCACCTCAATCTCATATTGAATGTCCCGGCCGCGGCTCTGCCGGCGCGGACGCCCGCCCCCGGAAGACCGGCCGCCGCCGAACATCTCAAAAATCGAATCCGCGTTGCCGCCTCCGCCGCCGAATATAGAACTGAAAATATCGTTAAACTCGCCAAAATTCGCGCCGCGGAAAATATCCTCCGTCGTATATTGCTGATCAATCCCGGCGTGACCGTACTGATCATACATCTCCCGCTTCTTCGCGTCGGACAAAACGCCGTAGGCCTCGGAAATTTCCTTAAACTTCTCCTCCGCCGCTTTTTTCTCTTTCTCCTCAACTCGGTCCGGATGATAACGCAAAGCCAGCGACCGATAGGCCTTCTTGATCTGCGTAATATCCGCGTTCTTCTCGACACCCAATATTTCGTAATAATCTTTTTTCATATATTTTTGAAAGTCATAAAGACACAGGACACAAAGACATAAGATATGTTGCACACGTCATTTTAAAATTTTAATGTGTCTGTCTGATCATCCTTTAAAAAATAAAATACTAAATCACAACACTTGTGTCCTGTGTCTTTGTGTCTTGTGTCCTTGTAATCTTTATTTCTTCTCATCCTCCGCCCGAAAATCGGCGTCGATTACGTCATCCTTGCCGTCGCTCTTGCCGGATGAAGAATGATCATCCGCTTTTCCGGCATTCGGATGTCCAGCGCCCATATCCGGACCCGGACCAGCCTCGCCGCCCGGCGCCGCGCCAGCGCCCGCCGGCCCGCCTTGCGCCGCGGTCGCTTTATAAACTTCTTCCGCCAATTTATGACTGGCTTTTTGCACAGCATCCATCGCGGATTTGATTTTTCCGGCGTCCTTGCTCTCGATCGCTTGCTTGAGCGCCGCGAGCTCATTTTCCACACTCGACTTATCACCTCCGGAAATCTTGTCGCCATAATCTTTCAGCGCCTTTTCCGTTGAATAAAGCAAGGTGTTCGCTTGATTATGCATTTCCGCTTCGTCGCGGCGTTTTTTGTCTTCATCGGCGTATTGTTCCGCCTGTTTCACCATCTTATCAATCTCTTCCTTCGACAATTTCGTCGGAGCCGTAATCCGGATCGACTGTTCCTTGCCGGTCCCGCGGTCTTTCGCAGCCACATGAACAATCCCGTCCGTGTCAATGTTAAAGGTCACTTCCACCTGAGGAACGCCGCGCGGCGCCGGCGGAATTCCCACCAGATCAAACCGGCCCAATTCCGTATTGTCATTAGCCATTTGCCGCTCGCCCTGCAGAACCCGGATCGTCACCGCAGTCTGATTGTCATCCGCGGTTGAAAACACCTGGCTCTTTTTGCTCGGGATCGTCGTATTGCGATCAATCAATTTCGTAAACACCCCGCCCAAGGTTTCAATCCCCAAAGACAACGGCGTTACGTCGAGCAAAAGAACTTCTTTCGCTTCGCCGCGGATGATCCCGCATTGCACAGCCGCGCCCAAGGCCACGCATTCCATAGGGTCAATCCCGCCTTCGATCTTCTGCCCGATTTCCTTTTCCACGAACTTCTGGACAATCGGCATGCGCGTCGGACCGCCGACGAGAATCACCCGGTCCACCTTCACGTCACTCCCCAATTTCGCGGAGGCGTCTTTGATGGCCTGATGAATTGGGCCGCGGCAGCGCGCCACAATCGGCTCCACCAGACTTTCCAATTTGGCCCGTTCGATTTTCATAGTCAAATGTTTCGGACCCGTGGCATCCGCGGTCACGAACGGCAGATTGATGTCAGTCGAAACCGTGCTGGACATTTCCACCTTGGCCTTTTCCGCCGCTTCACGCAAGCGTTGAAACGCCATCTTGTCGCCTTTAAGGTTAATGCCGCTCTCTTTGCGGAATTCCTCGGTGATATAATCAATCAGGACATTATCCATGTCCGTGCCGCCCAGCAAATTATCCCCACTCGTCGACAAAACCTCGAAAGTCGAGGCCTTGTGGCCTTCGTCCCAACCCATTTCCAGGATCGTGACATCGAGTGTGCCGCCGCCAAAATCAAAAACCATGATCTTTTGCTCTTTGCCGACTTTATCCAAACCATAGGCCAGACACGCGGCAGTTGGTTCATTGATGATGCGCAGCACTTTCAATCCTGCGATCTCCCCCGCGTCTTTCGTAGCTTGCCGCTGATTGTCGTTGAAATACGCTGGCACTGTGATGACCGCTTCATCCACGGTATCGCCCAGATATTTCTCCGAATCCGCCTTGATTTTTTGCAAGATAAACGCGCTGATCTGTTGCGGCGTGAATTCCTTATCAAAGACCTTGAACTTCTCGCCGGTCCCCATCTTGCGTTTGGCCGCGTATACGGTCCCTTCCGAATTAACCGCGGCCTGACGCCGCGCCGGTTCGCCGACCAAACGCTGGCCATCTTTCGTGAACGCCACGAATGACGGAAATGCCTTGCCCGAAGCCACACCCGCGCCTTCGGCCGACGGAATAATCACCGGACGCCCGCCTTCCATCACCGCGGCCGCTGAATTCGAAGTCCCTAAATCAATCCCAATTGCTCTAGCCATATTATTTCTCCCTTTTTAAAATTTTTTATATTATTTGCTTTTCGCTAATTTGACTTTTGCGGTTCTGATAACCCGGTCTCCCAGACAATATCCTTTTTGCAATTCTTCCAAAACCGTCCCTTCTTCAACCGCATCATTCGGCTCTTGATATAACACTTCCTGTGAATGCGGATCAAACTTTTTGCCCTTCGCCTCAAGCGGCTTGACTCCATGCTGGGACAACATCTTATTGATCTGCCCCATCACCAACTCCACTCCTTTCAAAAACGCCTCATAATCCTCATGCTTAGCCTGCGCCACCGCCACCGTCCGCTCCAGATCGTCGAGAATATCCAAAAATTCAATGATCAGCCCCTCATTCGCGAATTTCCGAAAATCAATCCGTTCCCGTTCCCAACGTTTGCGCGCATTATCAAATTCCGCGACGAGACGGACATTGCGATCCTTATACTCTGCGGCTTCAGAGAGCAACCGCTCATATTCCTCCGAAGGAATCGAAGCCATCTTGACTTCGCCGTCCGCCTTATCCGTCGTCTCAGGCGAATCAAACGGCACCTGCTCCGAATTGTTCATATTTTCGTTTTCATCATCCATTAACAAAATCCTTGTCTTCAAATAACACCGATACCCAAACCGCGCGCTAAAAGTTGGTGAGGAAATGCTTTCGGGATCGTTCTGAGGCCGTTCTTACCTCTTTTTTCCAGAAAAAGGCCGAAGGCAGAGCCCGAAAACATTTCCTCACCAACCCGCGCGCCTTTATCGGCAACGCGAAACAACGCCAAAGAACGCCTCGCGTGTAATCTCACCACATCTCTTCCAGCAACCGCGAAAAGTAATCCAGCGTAGAGACAACGCGTTCATAATCCATACGCGTCGGTCCCAACACCGCGAGCCTGCCGCTCGGCCCATGATGCGTTTTATAACGCGATACAACCAACGAACACGTAGTCATGCCTTGGCACCGAATCTCCTGACCAATATGAATATCAATCTTCCGCTGCAAATCCCGGTTAATCATATCCAGCAGCCGTTCCTTTTCATCCAACGCGAATAAAATATGCCGGATACTTTCAATATCCTGATAATCGGGATACGCGGCAATGAAATTCGTCCCCCGGCAAAAAACCCGCCGCAAATCTCCGTCAATCGAAACCAGACTCGTATAATGCGTAGTTTCCGCCAGCACCTTTGAAGTGCGGTCCAAAATATCCTCCAACTCGCGAGTCTTGCGGTCATATTCCATCTTGATCCGCCGCTTTTCTTCTTCTAACAGATAAATTTCTTCCATCAAATAATCGACATAATACCGATACCCCCACTGGGTCGGAACCCGGCCCGCCGAAGTATGCGGATGAGTCAAATATCCTTCCTCTTCCAATTCCGCGAGAATATTCCGCACCGTGGCGGAACTCAATTCCGGCAAATATTTTTCCACAATCAATGCCGAACTTACCGGAGAAATATGATGAATATACTGCCCCACCGTAATCGCCAAAACCCGGTCTTTCCGCGCTTGAATTTCTGCTTTTTTAGTTTGCATCCGTCTGCTCCCCATTTGGTTTTTCGTTCCCCGGAACGAAAAACTTAGCACTCTATAAATCAGAATGCTAAAGCGCAATTATAACAAAAAAGTTTAGGTTGTCAAATTTTCTATCCGCTTCACCAAATGCATCAATTTCTCCGCGCTTTTCTCTAATAAAGATAATTGATTAATTAAAATCGGACGGCTCGGTTTAAAATATCCCGCCTCGCTGAATTCTAAAATAATCTCGCCATCAATGACTTTCAAAGAATTGAAGACTGCTCCCCGCGTATCCGCGTTAGCAAAATCGACAAACAGTTGCGCGACTTGTTTATTCTCAAATAAACTCCGCGTCAAATCGAGATTATTCGTGTGATAAGTAAACCGCGCCAGGCTCTTCGGCAAAATAAACGGCGCGGCAGTCGTATCGGAACTCTGAGTGTTCTGCGCAACCGGCGCTCGTTCGGCACGAATTGTTCTGCGGTCCTCTTTCTCCACCAGCGAAATAGAATAGGGCGTCGCGGTTTTCACGCGCAAATATCCTTTAAATTCCCGTTCGCGGAACCCGCGCGATTCTCGATCTTCATAAACGCACAAATGGCCGTCATAAACAAATTCGATTTTAAAAGCGTTTTCAAATTCCTCGAGTGGGATCACCTGACCCCCCACCTGCTTAGCCAAGGCGGACAAAAATTCTTCCCGGGTTATTTTTTTCACCCGAAACCCCCCGGATAAAAAAACAATTCCGATCAAGCACGCCGCAACAAATAAAATAATATACAAAGTCATTTTGCGATCGCCGCCTTTATGGTTTTACTGCCGCTTCTAAAGAAAAAGTAGTTTGACTTTCCAGCACGCCGTTCGGCGCGTAGGTTTTAAAATCCCCCTCCTGCCGATCCGATTCATATCTTCCGACGGTTTTCAATTGCCCGGTCGGATAGAATTCCTGATAAACGCCTTCCTTTTTGCCGTTTTTCAGCGGCACCGCGGATTTCGATTCGCCAGTGGCGTAATATTCTTTTTCCGTCCCGTCACTCGTCCAGCCATTGGCCAAGGTGATATCTTTCTTCAATTCGCCCGTCGGGTAAAATTCCTTGACCACTCCCTGCGGCACTGTGTTATCCGCTTTAAACGAGCGCGTCAACAATCCGTTATTGTCAAACTCGCGAACCAAACCTTCTTGAATCCCGTCTTTAAAGGTGGTTTCCCGGACCAAAGAACCATCCGGACGATATTCTTTTGCCCAGCCGTTCTCATGTCCGTTCTTATAATCCCGTTCATAATGCAACTGGCCGCTCGGCCAATATTCCTTAAATAACCCGTCCTGTCTTCCCTGGTAATAGCGCGATTCCGTCCATAACCGCCCGCTCTCATAATAACGCTTCGCTTCGCCGTCTAAAATTCCGTTCTTATAATGCACTTCCATCTTCTTAATCCCATCGGCAAAATAGCCAATCGCTTTCGCCTCTAATTTTCCGTTCACATACAGCCCCTCACCCATCAGCTTCCCATTCTGATAAAACGTATTAAACATCCCGTTCGGCTTCCCGTTTTGGTAGGTTAACAAACGTTTCACCTCGCCGGAATTATAAAACTCCCGGTACAACCCGTCCTGAATATATTCCGCGCGGACCGGTAAAGCAAAAAACCATCCCAAAAACCAAGCCCCAAACAAAATTTTTCGCAATTTCATCTGTGCCTCCTGTTAGTTGAGGCATTATAACATATCAGCCCTATTCACATGGTTCCAAAAACGAATTTCTACTAGGATT
Source organism: Candidatus Omnitrophota bacterium (assembly GCA_015233495.1). Classification (GTDB taxonomy): domain Bacteria; phylum Omnitrophota; class Gorgyraeia; order Zapsychrales; family Zapsychraceae; genus JADFXQ01. The sequence goes on from JADFXQ010000001.1 coordinate 116,789, forward strand.
TACTGATTTCTTGTATTCGCCGCGTTTGCGCGAAAGCGTTTTGAAACGGATCAGCGGAATAATTACCGAGCGCGCCTCTGTTCGAGTGCCGCCGGGGGCTATCCCCCGGCGGTGCGAGTTAGGCGCGCCCGCTGAGCCGCTTCAAAACAGCGGCCCTCCCGCATTGCAGAGGCGGGAGTTGAAGCTCTCAGCGACGAATACAAGAAATCCGCCGATCCGTTCACACAATTTCGATCACCAACCCATCGGCCTTTGCCTCCACCCGAACTACGCTCTTTTCCTTCACATCACCCTGCAACATCTTCAAGGCGATCGGGTCCTGTAATTCCCGCTGAATCACTCTCTTTAAAGGCCGCGCCCCATACACCGGATCATAACCCAGCCGGCCGATATAATCCAAGACCGCGTCGGTCACCTCCAACGCGATATATTTCTGCGCCAGCCTTTCGCGCAGCACTCCGACCTGAATATCCACAATCTTTCGGATATCCTCCTTGCGCAGCCGGTTAAACACCACAATCTCATCCAGCCGATTCAAAAATTCCGGCCGAAAATGAGCTTTCAACGCCTCCTGAACGCGAGATCGAATCTCCTGCCGCTTCTCCAAACCGGCAATCAAATCCGAACCGACATTCGACGTCATAATAATGATCGTATTCTTAAAATTCACCAACCGGCCCTGCCCATCGGTCAACCGGCCGTCATCGAGAATCTGCAAAAGCGCGTTAAAAACTTCCGGATGCGCTTTTTCAATCTCATCAAACAAAATCACCGCGTAAGGCCGGCGCCGCACGGCTTCCGTCAACTGCCCGCCTTCTTCATAACCCACATACCCCGGCGGCGCGCCGATCAACCGCGACACGCTGTGCTTTTCCATATACTCGCTCATGTCTAACCTGATCATGGCATTAACATCATCAAACAAAAACCAGGCCAAAGACCGCGCCAGCTCCGTCTTGCCCACACCCGTCGGTCCGACAAAAATAAACGAACCCATCGGCCGGTTGGGGTCATTCAATCCGGTCGCTGACCGGCGGATACAATTCGCGATCAAATCCACCGCGTCATCCTGGCCGACCACCCGTTTCTTTAAACTCTCCTCGATATGCACCAGCTTCTGCGTATCGCTTTCCATCAATTTCGTGACCGGGATCTTCGTCCACTTGGCAACTACCTCGGCGATATCCTGGTCATCAACTTCTTCTTTCAACAAAGCGCCGCCTTTCTGCAATTCCAGCAACGCCGCGTTTTCTTTTTGTAAATCCTTATCGAGCTGGACGAGTACACCATAACGGATTTGCGCCACCTTATCGAGCATCCCCTGTTTTTCAAATTGCTGTTCCTCGGCCCGGGCGCGCTCAATATCCGTCTTGATCTTGCGAATCCGCTCGATCCGTCCCTTCTCATTCTGCCAGCGGCCGCGCAATTGTTTGTTTTCTTCCTTAAGTTCCGCTAAATCCTGTTTCAATTTAGCCAAACGCTGACGAGATGCCTCATCCGTTTCCTTAGCCAAGGCCTGCGCCTCGATTTCCATTTGCCGGATCTTGCGTTCATTCACGTCTAATTCCTGCGGCATACTGTCAATCTCAATCCGCAAACGCGACGCTGCCTCATCTATCAAATCAATCGCCTTGTCAGGTAAAAACCGGTCGGTAATATAGCGTTGTGACATCACCGCCGCCGCGATCAAGGCCGGGTCCTGAATCCGCACGCCGTGATGAATTTCATATTTTTCCTTCAAACCCCGCAGAATCGCGATCGTGTCTTCCACCGTCGGCTCATTCACCAGAACGGGTTGAAACCGCCGCTCCAGGGCCGCGTCTTTTTCAATATATTTGCGATACTCATCCAAAGTCGTAGCGCCGACACAGCGCAGCAATCCCCGTGCCAAAGCGGGTTTCAGCATATTGGAAGCGTCAAGCGACCCTTCAGCCTTGCCCGCGCCGACAATCGTGTGCAGTTCATCAATAAACAATATGATCTCGCCGGCCCGCGATTCAATTTCCTTAAGCACCGCTTTCAACCGGTCTTCAAATTCTCCCCGGAACTTGGCCCCGGCCAAAAGACTGCCAATATCGAGGCTAATGACTTTTTTATCCTTTAAACCTTCCGGCACGTCGCCAGAGGCGATCCGCTGGGCCAGACCTTCAATGATCGCGGTTTTCCCCACGCCAGGCTCGCCGATCAATACCGGATTATTTTTGGTCCGGCGGGACAAAACCTGCACGACGCGGCGGATTTCCTCATCACGGCCAATCACCGGATCGAGTTTTCCTTGATTCGCGGCCGCGGTCAGATCCCGGCCGTATTTGTCCAATGCCTGATATTTCGCTTCCGGATTATCGTCCACCACGCGCTGCTCGCCCCGAATCTCTTTTAAAAAACGTAAAATATCGTCTTCGCTAATCCCGTTTTTCCGCAACTCCCGGCTCAAAATAGATTGCTGATCACGGGAAATGGCCAAAAAAATATGTTCCTGCGAAACATAATCATCTTTCATGCCGGCAGCGATTTTTTGGCTGTTTTCCAACACCTGATTCGCAGCCGGAGACAAAAACGGTTGTCCCCCGCCGTCCACAGCCGGACGCTTGCGCAAATTGTCATCCAAAGAACTCAACAACCGATCCGCGGACAAGCCGAATTTCTGCAATAAAACGCCGAACAGCCCCGCGTCTTCCTTAATATAGGCAAAGGTCAAATGGTCAACATCAATCTGCTGGTGCCCCATCTGCCCCGCCAAATCCATGGCCTTTTGCAACCCCTCCTGCGACTTTTGCGTAAGCTTATCAAATCGAATCATAGCGCCTCCTTCTCTTCGATTAGCAGTCTATCATTGAGAGTGCTAAAAAGCAAGAAAAATTAATTGCCTGCTTTATCAACAAAAATTTTCTCCTAACAATTTGACAATGCGCAGCAAATGTGTATATTAATACACAAGGAGGTGTGTATTATGGTGCGCATGAATATAACAATGCCGGATCGGATAGCTCAAAAACTATCTAACATAAACAATAAAAGCCGTTTTATCGCCGAAGCCGTCGAGGAAAAAATCGACACCCAAGAAAAACAAATACTTTTTGCGGCTTTGTCTCAAGAATACAAACAAATGTCAATGCGGCAAAAAACATTCATCAAAGATTGGCAAAAAATTGAAACCGAGGGCTGGGAATGAAAAATCCGCATCCCCAACGCGGAGAAATTTGGGTCGTTCAATTGGATCCCGCGATCGGCTCCGAAATCAAAAAAACCAGACCCGCCTTAATTATTTCAAACAACGCGCATAATCGTTTCATGGGCCATTTGACAGTTTTACCCATCAGCGACGCGGGTGAGAAAGTTTATTTAGTCGAGGTATTCCTCCCCGCCGGCATAGCAAACTTAACAAAAAATTCCAAAATCCGCTGTCATCAAATCCGAACCATTGACAAATCCCGTTTTATTAAACCGATAGGTTCCATTCCACAAATGTATTGGGAATCTATTGAAAAAGCCCTGCGAATCCATTTAAATTTTTAGCCACCTGCCTCGCCCCGGCCTTCTGTCTTCTGCCCTCCATATACAGCAAATTTCCCGCACATTTGCGCCGGGACTGAAGCCCGGATGTTGATGTGGTCTTCGTAATAGGTGATGGACGTCACCTCGCCGTCATTATGGGCGAGACTCACCAGGTCCATCCGGTTGATCGGCACGTCGACGTTGATTTCCACGAACAGCGACATGAGCATGGTGCTGATCTCTTCCAAGAGACGCGGGATATTCTCTCCGGACAACGCGGAAATCGCGATCGCGTTTTTAAACTGCTTGGCCGCGCCGTCCAAAAATGTCCGATCCGCCAGTTTATCGATTTTATTAAACACCACGATCATCGGTTTCTGGTCCGCTGCCAATTGCTTCAGCACATCGACCACCGCCTCATAAAGCAAACCATACTGGGTATTGCTGACATCCACCACGTGCAAAAGCAAATCCGCGTCCTGCACTTCCTCAAGCGTCGCCTTAAACGATTCGATGAGGTTGTGCGGCAAATCGTGCATAAATCCGACTGTGTCAGAGATGACCACCTTCTGATGATTCGGCAGAGCAAACTGCCGTGCCAAAGAGTCCAGCGTCGTAAACAGCCCGTCGTGAGTGATCTGTCCCGCGCCGGTCAGAGCGTTTAACAGCGTTGACTTCCCGGCATTGGTATACCCGACCAAAGAAATCAGCGGAACCTTGGCCTGGCGTTTCTTGCGCTTCACCGAACGATCCGCGGAAATCTCTTTCAATTTATCCCGCAGCCGTGCGATCTTATCATCGATCTGCCGGCGGTCGACTTCCAATTTCGTTTCGCCGGGACCCACTGTGCCGATGCCGCCGCCCAACCGAGACATTTCCTTGCCGTGGCCGGTCAACCGCGGCATCAGATATTGCAGCTGCGCCAGTTCAACCTGCATCTTGCCTTCATTGCTCGTCGCGCGGCGGGCAAAAATATCTAAAATCAATTGCGTCCGGTCAATCACCCGGGTTTTCACGGCTTCCTCAATATTTCTCTGCTGACTGCCTTTCAAATCATAACTGAAAATCACGGTATCCACCGCGTGTAGAGAACAGCGCTGGGCAATCTCCTGGATCTTCCCCTCTCCGATCAAATACCGCGCCGTCGGCTCCACGTCCTTGCACAATACCGAATCCACTACTTCGCCCCCGCCGGAAATGACCAATTCCTTCATCTCCGCGAGATGCTCCTCCAGACTCCAGGTGGCCCGCTGGTTATGCAAATAAACCACGACAATCAAAACCTTTTCCTTCCCGCGCTGGGTCGAATGCGTCATGTAAGTCCTTTATGATCCTTAAATTATTTCTTCAACAGCTTCTTATTCTGCGGAATTGTAAGATAATTTTCCCGACTGACAACCAAGTCTCCGCTTTTTTGTTCCAATTCTTTTCTGGCATTGCCGGCCACACTTCCACCGTCAATGGCTGCCTGCTTATTCGAATCAAAACCCTGGGAATTACGGCCGCGGGCGATTTTTGTCGTTGATGCTTCCCCAAGCATGGAGAAAATCAATTCCAAATCCGTCATATGATCCCGCAAATTCTGACGACTCAATCCCTTATATTTTTTATACTCGGAAGGGGTCATCCCAAATGCCGCTTTTGAAATTTCTGCAGTTAAAATCGCGTAATTCTGCTGGTCTTTAATACCTCGTTTGTTCCATTCATCCGTCAATTCCTCCCTAATGGCAATACCGCGCACGCGTTTTTCAATCCACTCCTCCGAATATCCTTTTGCTTTATAAATCGCCCTTAAGCGTTTCATAGCCAGTTCGGGGTCTTCAATTTCCTGAACGCGCTCATAACCAACTTTAGCCAACCAGCGTTTAAATGGTTCTGCTTTGGGCGACGGTATCGTCTGAATAATACGAAATAAGCTTTCAGTATTAGCACAGTCTGTCAAATATTCCTTGCCGTCAGATGCCATTAATTTCAGTTGTCCGATTTTTTCGGACACCTCAACATACCCTTCTTGAATCAATTTTTTCTTTAAATCGCTCCAATATTTCCTGGGTCTTGCTGTTTCAGTGAGCGCCTCCACAACATCAATAACCGAAAACCACCATTCATTCTGATGAATCGTTTTCCTAACCTGCTTTCCTTTAAAAACAGCAATTTTGGTTACACTGATTTCATTGCGCATCTCCGCCTCCCCCCATCCAAAACGATTCAAAAATATCAACCACAACAAGCTTAAAGATTATATCAGCTCATTTCCTCATGCACAAAACAACATCTTATTATGCACAAATTGACATGACTTCATGCACAAAACAGCAAAAAATTACGCACAAGTTGACAAATGTTGATTTTTCCGTCGGTGAGCATCTTTTGAAATAGACGATGAAATGGCCCCATTGATTTTATCTGGCCCGGACCGGATGACCTCCCACGGATCCTGCGCATAAAAACTCCGGCAAGGTTTGGGACAGCGGAAACACTCCGAGAACGTCTGGCGACAAACCCCGGAAATCGGCAACACCCGCTGGGTCAAACCGAAAGGTCCAAGACCCGCCGCGGGTCTCGACGCCTTCCTCGAGTAGATCAATTCCGCCGTTGGCTGGCTGCCGTCCTACGGGCGAAGCAGCAGGTTTTTCTGGAACGACCAACGGCAAATAAACCGTGAATTTTGAACCTTTTCCCAATTCTGAAACAGCTTCGATATTCCCATACATTTGATGCACAATCATGTAAACAGCTTCCAAGCCGAGCCCTGTTCCGGGAACATCTCCGACATTGCCGGCCCGAAACCCCCTGTAAAAAACTTTTTCGATTTCACCCGACGGTATACCAATGCCCGTGTCCTCAACTTCCAAAACCATGCACGGCTTCTCTGACTGACCGGAGTATTTGAGCTGTTTTGAAGCTTTGGCGAGTCGAACTGTCACCCCCCCCGTGGTGTGTATTTGATCGCGTTTTGCAGAAGATTATCCACAACCACTTTCAGCCAATTAACGTCACAACGCGCCACAAACATATCCTCATCCGTTAATTCCACGCGAAAATCCAATCCTTTCGCAACTGCCCGACTTCTCCCAGCCGCGACACTTGCGGCAATCAATGGCGTGACATTTCTCGTCTGAAAATCACTGCCTTGCTCTAATAAACCAATAAAAAGATCCGACGCGTCCATCACATAATTTTCCGACGCGTTATATTTTAAATACTGCTTTAATGATTCCATGGCCTGCGGCGATTGAGCATCTGCCGCGTGAATTAGCTCTAATAACCGGGGAATATGTCCATATATAAATGGATATATCCCCAAGGGAAATGCATCCACTCCGCCATTGTGCCTCAATGAAGTCATAAAATCACAAAAATCGTTATAACCGTTTCTCTTTAATAAATCCCGAACACCAAACCAAGGGGCGTTTCCCTGCCCAATGAGATGATTGAGCCGCCCTGCGAATGCCGCTTTTTCCGCCTCGGTAATTTCGCCGTTGGTCTGAACCCCAGGCAAAGAGCGTCCGGCATAAATCTGAATATATCCGTCTTCCTTTTCCTGCCATTGTTTAAAATCCGGAGACGCCATAACCCCGGAAAACATCCCGGATTCGCGCATCGCAACTTTCGCTTGAGTCCGCTTGCGTTCCTCGGCGTCCCGATCTAATCCGCCGAATATTTCATTCTTATGAAGAACTAAAGATGTCAGTTCTTTTTCACTAAAACCAAAAGAATAATGAAAATCATAAGAAAAATCCCTGCCCCACCAAATCATCACTTTGTCCACTTTAAAATCTCTGGCTGTTTCCCGCAAAAATGCGTCCATTCGTTGTCTGATCCGGGGTTCAACAATCCCGAATACTGCCGGCAATGCCCTAATCGCGTCAACGTGGATTTTGATTTCATCCCCGGCTTGACGAATTTGCGGATAAGCGTCCCGCTCAAAAGCCTGAATGCCTTGTTCTTGCAATACCTTTAATCCTTTAGCAAACGCGGCCTGCAGTCCGGGATATAATGCTCGCATCGCCTTCATATGCGCGGTCAATCTGTCCCTGGCTTCCTTAATTGTTAACCGCCGCGGTTCGGCGGAATACGTCGGACTGGAGGAAGCCGAATCAAAATTCAGCCGCACCGGAATTTCGCGGTACCGGCGCGTTGATCCGTTTTGCGGAATTTGGGCAGGAGAGGAAACCGTTTCAATCGCCGCTGACGCCAGAGCCACACCGCCGGAAAAATATTTCCGCGTCACGCTTTCTTCCGTGAGCGGGTCATAATCTTCCTTGGTCGTGTTATACACGCCTTGTTTGAAGGCCGCGATGTATCGGTTATACATTTTCTCTTTAATGGTTTTGTCCGCGAGGTCAATGCCGACAATCTTATTTTGGTCCGCGTAAGACCGGCCGAGGATGCTGTCTTTGAGTTTGCGTTTAAACCAAGAAGCCAAGATAAACGAATGGACCACCTGGCGCAGAGGGGCAAAATGAGCGCCTTCATTGACTTCTTTTTCCAAGGCCGGGATAACAACCTCGCGGGTGATTCGGGCGGCAATGTCGTCCATCGGGCAAGACGGCGCACGCGCGACAGCGGGTTTTGCCGCGCGCTGACCGATATAGTCTTGCTCCAACATGACTTTTAACCGGCTTTCAACAACATAGGCCGTGGCCTCGGTTTTTGTTCTTCCGCCCTCGTAAACCACTGCCTTGTCGAGAACAATCCAGACTTTATTCAATGTCTCGATCGGGATATCAGTCGTGCCATAACGCTGTCGCGCATAGCCGTAAACCTTTTCCCAGAATTCCTTGCCGACCGGGCTATCGGGATTGAGCAAAGACGCGGTGATTTGTTTGAGGATAAAATCCTGGCTTAAAAGATCGCGGCCCAGGTCCGTGACTGCCAGGCTGTCGGGGATGACCCGGTTTTTTTCATAAGGCGAGAGATTCACCCAAAGATCTTTTTCCGGAACGGTCAACGCGGCCAGAAAATATTTGACGAGTCGGCCGGATTCCGTTTTCAGTTTTTCCGGCAAGTAATCCGCGTTCCCGACATCCAAAATAAAATCCAATTTAAACGGATTATCTGCGTAGACCTTGACGCCTTTCAACAAAGGCGGGCCGAATTCCAGGCTCAATGCCGGCCGGCTGACGGTCGCCGGCAGTTGCGCCAGTCCCTGACCCGCAACCGGATCAACCTGGGCGCTGATAAACGCCGATAAAATGAAAATGGCAACAATGCGTCGCGTCATAAACAAAAAAAGTTTAAAAATAAGGATAAAAAAAGGACAGCCTGCCTGAGACTGCCCTTAAAATATATACTATTTATTTCAAAATGGCCAATTTTTGACTAAACATATATAATTTGATCAATGCCGACGAAGATGTTAATATTTGACCGATGCGATCAAAAAAGGGGATGTCCTATGGCTAAGAAAATAGTGAAACTTTGGTTTGATAAAGAAGGCGATATTAAACGTGAGTAAACTGTCCCATAAACCTATTCGAGTTTCGTTGATTTAAAATTCACTGATCGTTTTAACGGCAACGGCTATCGGCTTATCTTTTCCCAACTCAATCCACTGCGCTCGTTTTTCTTTCCGAAACCAGGTGAGCTGGCGTTTGGCGAATTGGCGGGTGTGCATTTTCATGAGGATTTTGGCGGCCTCCAGGTCGTGTTCGCCGCGAAAGTAAGCTTGCAGTTCCGGGATGCCGATGAGCGAGCCGGCGGTGCGGCTTAATTTTATGCCGGCGAGAGATTTGATTTCTTCAAGCAAGCCGGCCGCGAACATCGCGTCCACGCGCTGATTGATCCTCTCATACAATTCTTCCCGGTCGAGGTTCAGGCAAAAAATATCAATCGGTTGTTTTCCCCACAACCCGCGCCGTTCTTTCTGCGCCTCGGTTGCCGGCCGGTCATGGGTCAGGCAAATCTCCAAGGCCCGAATCAGACGTCGGCGGTCATTCGGGTGGACTTTTGATGCAGCTTGCGGGTCTTGGCTTCGCAATTGTTCATATAAAAACGCTAGGCCTTTCTCATCCGCCAATAGGGATAACTCTTCCCGGCAACCGCCATCTTGACTCCGATCTTCAAAAATCCCGTCTAACAAAATCTGCATATACATCCCGCTGCCGCCGGCCACGACCGGCACCCGGCCGCGGGACTGGATGTCGACGATCGCGGCGTTCGCCATGCGGTTGAACGCGGCCACATCATAATCTTCCGTCACGGAGAGAAACCCGACGAGATGGTGCGGAACGCGGCGCAAACCATCATCGGACGGCCGGTTGTTGGCGATGCGGATCTCGCGGTACACCTGCATCGAATCGCAGGAAACAATCTCCCCGCCAACCCGCTCGGCTACTGCCAAGGCGATTTCGGATTTCCCGACTGCCGTAGGCCCGACGATAAAAACAATCTTATTTATCATGGATATATTTTGGAAGGATAACCCAATGACTTTATCTGTTCTTGCGCCTGCCGCGCCTCATTTAAAGTCGAAAATTTACCGACGCGGACCCGGAAATATCTTTTGCCGTTATCTGCCATCTCGGATATATAGGGCTTCAAATTTTTCGACTTCATTTCGGAAAGCAATTGTTCCGACCGCGCCCGCTCCGTGAATGACCCGCTCTGGATAGAGAAAAACGGCTCTTCTTTCAGCAATTCGGCGGCATATTCCGATTCAAAACTTTTCGGAAAATCCAGAGTAATTTTGCTCAGCAAAACCCGGCCATCCTCCCAACGTCCCAATTTTAAATCAATCCGCGCTTTTCTGTAAAAATATAAACTCAAAGCGTCGGATTGCGGATGAGCCGCCAAACATTTCTCAATTCCCGCCAAAGCCGCTTCGTATTTTTCCTCGGAATAATTTAGATCCACCATTGCCAAGTCCACCTGTTCCCTTAACAAAGCATCCTTAACTTCAGAGTCCAAAGCCTGCAGCACGGCGGAAGCTTTCGCGTTTTCACCAGCGCGCAGGTAAATCAAACCCAGATAATAACGTCCGCGCCAAATATTCAAATCCTGACTTTGCGCCGCCAAAAGCGGTTCTGCCAAAATCCGCACTTCTTTATCATCTTGACGGATAAACGCGCTCTCGATTTGAGATAAATCCGCGGCAGAAAATCCGCAGCAGAACAACCAAACGTTTAACAGGCCAAGTCCCGCAAATAATAAACGCATATTCATCCTTTCCAAAGCATCAACCCTGTCCTCGGGTCAATCTCCCGTTGTAAAATTCCCCCGGTTAATTCTTCAATAAAATATTCCGCGGCAAAAATGACCGAACCCGGCATCAAATGCCCGGCGTAACAATGCCCTTGAAGATCCGCGAACGTAACGTGGGCGTGCACAAAAATTTCGCCGTCCTTCAAAGAAACATTGGCAAGACAGGACGCGATTTCCAATTTTTTTTCCAATTCCACGCAATAAATATACTTCTGATTCACCTGATCATAATACCCCAGCCGCCCCCGCGTTACCGCTCCGATAACCTGCGCCGTTCCTAACCGAATATTTTCCAGCCGGCAAAACCGGTTCAACTCCTCCAGCAAATCCGTTTCCGCCTCAAACCGCCCGATAAATGCTCGTCCACGTTTCACTTCCATAAATTTACTCGTTTCTTCATACGTCCCTGACGCAAGCCCAATGCAGGTGTGTCGTAGTTTTTTCTTACCACTGTCCTATCCTATAGCAAAACCGCGCGCCTTTAAACAGCCACAATACATCAATCTCCACCGAAGCTTTTCACGAATGAAAAATCTTTCCATTCAAATAATCTTCAATGATCTGTTTATGATCAAACGCGTACTCCAACCGCAGCAAATCATCTCTGGCAACGACCCGCAAGGCCTTGGCATCATCGCCGGAAGCCGGCGTTCCTTTCCCTGCGCCCACAAACACCGTGCTCACCGTATGAAACCGCGGGTCGCGCCCCGGGTCCGAATAAATATGCAACTGCCGAAAATCAACAAAATCCAAATGTGTCTCTTCCTTAACTTCGCGGCAAACCGCTTGTTCCAAACTTTCTCCATAATCCACAAACCCGCCGGGTAAAGCAAAACCAAATGGCGGATTCGAACGTTCGATCACCACAATGCCTTGCGGCATCTCAATAATCGCGTCCACCGTGACATAAGGTCCGTCACCCAGCGTGTCTTGAATATGCGTGACATAACCGGCAACTGTGGTCATAAACGTCTCATACGCGGCGGCGTCGTAAAGGCAAAATACAACCTCCTTTAAACCCGGGTTAGCCCGCGCATCTTGCCTCCTTTGAACCCATCCGGCCTGTTTAGCGTATTTCATCACCTCCTGCGCCATGATTTTTGCCGCGCCAACCAAAGAAAATTTTCCCACGCCGCACCCCAAAGCGGGAAAAGCGAGAGATTGAATCCCCAGCTCATCTGCCAATGCTAAAGAGCTCGCGCAAGACCGGCGGATTTTATGTTCATCCGTATGAAAATCCATGCCCATAGTAGCGGCGTGAATCACAAAACGCGCCGGAAGTTTACCCGCATTAGTCCAAACCGCCTCGCCGATTTCAACCGGACCTTTTTTCATCGCCTCCGTCTCAATCTGAGCGCCGCCTTTTTTGCGAATAACACCTGCCACGCCGCCGCCCATTTCAAAACGGTTGTTCGCTGGATTCACAATCGCGTCAACAGATAATTCCGTTATATCGCCGCAAATAATTTTTAATTCCATATTTTTAATTTTCACGCTTGCCCCTCCCTCTCCCCATATTCCGGCCCCTCAACTTTTCCGCAATCCCCTTTGCCACCGCCAGCGCCTCATCCTTTGTCTTAATCTTTCCCAAGGCTTGTTGTTCTTCGACCGCGCTTAATATTCTAGCGAACAAAGGCGACGGTGTCAGCCGCAATCCACGGATCAAATCGTCCCCGTTAATCAAGCGGACAAAGGGCTTCTCCCGCAGTTTCGCGAAATACTGTTCTAAAACCTGTTCGCAGATGCGGGTATGATGCGCTGCGTCTTTTTTGGTAGTCAACGGTCCGGCAGTGGCCGCTTGATCCGCCATCGCCAGAATCAATACCGCCGGCGCCAATTCCCCGGCGTCCCGCATAAAACGGTACACGGCACGGGAGGTCGGCTGGCGAAAATTCGCCAAATAACCGGGCCGCAGATGGAGCAAAACCAGATTTTCTAAACTGTGCCTCTCTGGAACTGAAAGCTTGAGTTGTTTCGCCACATAACGGCAAACGCGCTTCCCGGCATGCTCATGGCTATGAAACGTGAAGCGGCCTTCCTCAAAACGCCGGGTTTCCGGCTTGCCAATATCATGTAAAAGCAAGGCCAGACGAATCAAGGCCAGACGGGAATGATTCGCGGCCACCGGGGTTTCTAAATAAACAGCGACGTCCGGATTCTGGCTAACCCGGTTTAAAATATTTTCCAATTGACGGACTGACTCCAAAGTATGCTTCCACACGTCAAGATGATGATACCCGCCTTGCGCGCATTTACCCATAACCGTGATTTGCGGGATGATCTTGGCCAACAATCCGGCGCGGTCCATTTCCGTTAAAACAGCCGCGGCGCGCGGCGACGCCAAAATTTTGAATAGCTCATCCCGGACGCGTTCCATAGAAACCGCGCGGATCAAATCCGCGTCGACACGGATCCGGGCCAGCGTGGTTCTTTCGATCTTAAAACCAACCGCCGCCCGCAAACTGAAGGCCCGCAGCATACGCAAAGGATCTTCCCGCATCGCCGCAGCAGAAACCATGCGGATCGTTTTCAATTTTAAATCGCGGAGGCCTTGTTGCTGATCTTGAATCAAAAGCGGCAAAGAATTTTTGCCGGCTATCTTGAGCAAATCCACTGCCAGGGTGTTGATCGTAAAATCCCGATGCGCCAAATCGCCCCGCAGGGTTTTGGCGCGGTAGTCCGCAAAATCAAACGTGGTAATTTTGCCGTCGATTTTTTTGACTACCCGGCCGCAGCCGTGTTCAACGTCTAAAAGCACAAACGCCCCCCGGATCTGCTTCGCGAATTTTTCCGCCAAAGCGACTGCTCCGGTCTGAACGGCGAAATCAAAATCCCGCGACTCCCGTCCCAATAAATAATCCCGCAGAAAACCGCCGATCAAAAACACCCCGGCAGGTTTTTGCGAATCCCCCGAAACAAGCGCCTGTAAATTTTCTAAGTAAGGAATATGTGATGCTGGATATTTCATGACATGAATATGACCGGATTTGCTTGCCCGCAGAATATTATAGCGTTAAAATTTCCGCCGCCGCAACCCAATAAGCAGACTCTTGTGTTTCCCAATGATTATAACAGCGCTGAAGATAGATGCCCCTGGAATATGCCGCCGACTATTTAAAGACCACCGCGTGCTGCATGACGTCATCATCAACGAAAATAGGCGCCTCGGTCCGGACCGCCAAGGCAATGCCATCGGAAGGGCGGCAGTCGATAATCTTAGTGATGCCGTCTTTAAGCCGCAGATAAATCTTCGCGTGAAATGTATTTTCAATCATTTTGTCAATAACTAAGCTTTCCATTTGGGCATCGACCGTTTTGATCATCGTCAAGATCAAGTCATGAGTGAGCGGACGCGAAGCCGCGACACCGGCGATCCGCATCTGAATGCTGGAGGCTTCCAAAAATCCGATCACGATTGGGAACTGGCGGTCTCCCGCCTTTTCTTTTAAAACAATGATCTGATCTTGGCGTTTTTCATCAATTATGATCTTGCTCAGCTCTACAGCAACCATATTATTTTTCTTTATCCAAGATGACTTTCAATTCCTTCATAAACTGATTAACGTCTTTAAACTGACGATAGACGGAAGCGAACCGCACATAGGCGACCTCGTCCAAATTGGCCAATTTTTCCATGATCATTTCGCCGATTTCTTTTGACGCCACATCCCGGTCGAATTTTTTCTGTACCGCGCGTTCCACTTCCAAGGCGACCTCTTCTACCTTGTCCATAATCGGCCGTTTTTCGCAAGCCTTGATCAAACCGTTGATAATTTTCTTGCGGTCAAACAACTGCCTCTGGCCGTCGCGTTTCACCACCATGAGAGGGACCTGCTCCACATATTCATACGTGGTAAACCTTTTGCCGCATTCCAGACACTCCCGCCGGCGGCGGATCGACCCGCCGTCCGCGCTTTCCCGGGAATCAATGACTTTAGTATCTAAGTGGCCGCACGAGGGACATTTCATATATAAATCGGAAAAGCGCGGGTCAAAGCTTCCACTGCCTGCCGGACTTCCGCTAATTTTGCTTCCTCATTTCGCAACACCACCGTCCGGTCAATCAATCCGGCAATCTGGCGCATTTGCTCTTCTTTCATGCCCCGCGTGGTCACTGCCGGCGTGCCGATACGAATTCCGCTGGTAACGGTCGGCGGCTGCGGGTCAAAGGGAATTAAATTTTTATTCACCGTAATCCGCACGCGATCCAGCAGATGGGTGATCTCTTTTCCGGTGATATTTTTGGAACGCAAATCAACCATAAACAAATGATTATCTGTGCCGCCGGAAACAATGCGATACCCCAAACGGATCATTTGATCCGCGAACGTCTGGGCATTGGCCACAATTTGGCGTTGATATTTTTTAAAATCATCGCGCAAAGCCTCCTGAAATGCCACCGCCTTGGCCGCGATCACGTGCATCAAAGGGCCGCCTTGGATCCCGGGAAAAATCCGGGAGTCGATTTTTTTCGCGAATTCTGCCCGGCAGAGAATCATCCCGCCGCGCGGCCCGCGCAGAGTCTTATGCGTGGTTGTAGTCACAAATTCCGCGTAGGGTACGGGACTCGGGTGAATGCCCGCCGCGACCAGACCGGCAATGTGCGCCATATCGACAAACAGATACGCCCCGACCTTGTCACAGATCTGCCGAAATTTTTTAAAATCAATCGTTCGCGGATACGCCGATGCCCCGGCAACAATCATCTTAGGTTTATGCCCGACTGCGAGGCGCTCGATTTCGTCATAATCCAACATCTCAGTTTTCGGACTCACTTGATATCCGACAAAATTATAAGACTTGCCGGAAAAATTGATCTTCAACCCATGCGTCAAATGCCCGCCGCAGGCCAAATCCAATGCCAGCACTGTATCGCCGTATTCCAACACGGATAGATATACCGCCATGTTGGCTTGTGATCCGGAATGCGGCTGAACATTGACGTGTTCGGCGCCAAACAATTTTTTCGCGCGTTGGATCGCCAGACTCTCGGCGACATCCACAAATTCGCAGCCGCCATACCAACGCGCTCCCGGATATCCCTCCGCGTATTTATTAGTCATCACACTGCCTTGGGCTTCCAAAACAGCCGGGGATACAATATTTTCCGAAGCGATCAGTTCGATGTTGTTTTTCTGCCGGGCCAATTCATCCTGGATCGCCTGATAAATTTCCGGATCAGTTTGCTGCAGCGCGCTCATATATTTTTTCCCTGATTGTTGCCGCTCGGATTAAACAAATTAACAACCACAATCCCTTGCCCTGTCGACCGCCTTTTTCCGGTTTAGGGTATCCGGATTTTCTCCCTGCTCTATTTTCTGAATCATTTTAAATCTACGCAAATGCCGGCCGCCTTCAAACGGAGTGGCTAACCAAGTTGTCACAATGGTTTTTAATTGCGCGGCTTTCAGGCTCATCGCCCCAATGACCAAAATATTCGCGTTGTTATGCTGACGGCATAACCGCGCCGAAGCTAAATTATAACACAAAGCCGCGTAAGCGCCTTTGACTTTATTCGCGGCAATTACTTGGCCGTTGCCCGACATGCAAATCAAAATCCCCCGGCTGTTTTTGTCCCGGCTGACGCGGGACGCCACGCCATACGCTACTAAGGGATAATCGCAACTCTGCTGGGCGGTATGCGTGCCTGCATCCACCACGTCATGACCGGCTTTTTCCAAAATAGCGACGATTTTCGATTTTAATAAATATCCCCGGTGATCCGCTCCAATAAAAATTTTCACGGTGATTCCCTTCCTCATGCAAGCCGCAGCCGCTAAACAGAACCGACACACTGTACGCTCTTTCCACGCCTGCCGTCTGCCACCCTCCGATTAAATCAACTCCACAATCTTATGCGCCGCCTGCTTGATCACTGCCAGGCATGACTTGTATTCTTGATAGGTCTGCCCGATCGGATCAGGGACATCCAGGTCCAGCTGAATCCCGGAACCGCTGCCGACAAATTCTTTTAACAGATAAACCCGTTTCTCCACTTCCGGAGCGCGGTCTAAAATCTGAACCCTATGCATCCGGGTCATGGCGAAAATCAAATCCGCTTTCTTCAGCAGCACCGCGCTAAGCGGTTGTGATTCATGGCCGGTCGCGTCGATCCCCTCTTCCTGCAAAACCGAAATCGTCTCCGGGCTCGCTGACGTCTGAAGAAACACATTCGTTCCCGCGGAAACAATCTCCACATCCTTACGGCCCGGGATCAGACTTTTCAGAACATATTGCGCCATCACGGAACGACAACTGTTGCCCGTGCAAACAAACAAAATCGTCTTGCGTCCCCAGACTTGATCGATATCCGCTTGGGTGATAACGCCTTGGCGCTGAATAAGCGGTTTGCCTCCGGTCATGTCCACAACCGAAGAACCCACCCCGAATTTCGCCGGGCCGCCGTCAATCGCCAAATCTACCAACCCATCCAAATCCGCCAAAGCTTCTTTGCAGGTCACCGGCGGAGTATAGCCTTCGCGATTCGCCGAAGGCGCGGCAATCGTGCATTGCGACTCCCGCACCAAACAGAGGGCGATCGGATGATCCGGCATCCGCACCCCGATGGTATCGCCAGCCTCTTTAGCCGGAACAATCAAAGTGAGCGGGCCGGGCCAAAAAGCGTCAATCAACTTATAAATTCTGGGATCCGTCGATGAGGTATAATTGGAAATCAATCCTGCCTGGCCGACCAAAACAGAAAACGGTTTGCCGGCTTTACGGTGTTTGACTTCCCGCAAGCGCTGCACCGCCGCCGGATTTCCGTTATCCGCGGCAATCCCATAGACAGTTTCCGTAGGAAAAATAACCAAACCGCCGCGTCTGATGACCTGACTGGCTAGAGCGATTTTTTCCCATTCCGGATCTTGGGGTTGAATCGTTATGATTTCGGTTTTCAAAACTATTCCGCCTCTAAAATTTTTTTACGCTGCGTTTCGCGGAATTCCTCCAGCCGTTTCACCAAACCTTTATTCTCCAAAGCTAAAATTCGCAGAGCCAGATAAGCCGCGTTTTTCGCGCCGGCCGGACCAACCGCGACTGCCGCCACCGGCACGCCCGGCGGCATCTGCACAGTGGACAAAAGCGCGTCTATTCCCCCTAGCGACGCTTCCAACGGCACGCCAATCACCGGCAAAGACGTGTGCGCCGCGACCACGCCGGCTAAAGCGGCCGACATGCCCGCTCCGCAAATCACCACTTTAAATCCCCGTCCCGCCAATTCCTCCGCGTAACAGGCGGTTTCCTTAGGCGTACGATGCGCTGATAAAACTTTGGTTTCCGCAGCCACGCCGAAATCCCGCAAAACCTCCGCCGCCTTGGCCATCACCACAGCGTCGGACGAACTCCCCATCATGATCGCGACAACCGGATTTGTCATAGCAACTCCTTCGGGCTATCAGTATACAGTATACGGTATATGGTGCCACTTTTCACTAAATATAAAACTATGCAAACAATGCTTCTGTATACCGTATACAATTATGCCGCCCTATAGCCTCCCCACAGCCTTCGCGCCGATGTCCCGACGGAAAAAACAATGCTCAAATTTAATTTTTTCAACCGATCGATACGCCTGGTCCATAGCCGCTTCAAGGCCTTGCCCCAAACCTGTCACTCCCAGAACGCGTCCGCCGCTGGCAACGATATGTCCATCCGCCATTTTGGTGCCAGCGTGAAAAACCACCGTGTGCGGATTCTCCTGCGCCGCGTCCAAACCCGTAATGGTCATGCCGGTCGGATATTTCCCGGGATACCCTGCCGCGCTCATCACCACACAAACGCTGGCCCGCGGATCCCATTCGATCTTTTTTCCCGCCAGCCGTCCTTCGCACGCCGCCAGCATCAAGTCAACCAAATCACTTTTCATCCGCGGCAGCACTGCCTGAGTTTCCGGATCCCCAAAACGAACATTATATTCCAAAACCATCGGACCGTCCACGGTGATCATAATCCCGGCATACAAAATCCCCCGAAACGTCAGGCCCCGCTGCCGCATCCCGCGCAGGGTCGGTTCAATAACCCGCGCTTCTATTTCCTTTATCATCCGGCCGCTGGCCATCGGCGCCGGAGAATACGCGCCCATGCCGCCGGTATTCGGGCCTAAATCATCATCAAAAATCCGTTTATGATCTTGCGCCGAATCCAACAAAAGCGCGGCGCTCCCATCGCAAATGGCCAATAGGGAAACTTCTTCGCCCTGTAAACATTGTTCAATAACAACACGTTGACCAGCCTCGTTAAAAATTTTCTTCCCCATCATATCGTCGATCGCCTGCTCCGCCGCTTTTTTATCAGCGCAAATCACCACCCCTTTTCCGGCAGCCAAACCGTCGGCTTTTACCACGATCGGATAATCGCAGCGCTCCAAAAATTGCCGAGCGGCTGTCGGCTCGTTGAACGTCCGGAATAACGCGGTTGGGATATGATTATCGCGCATGAATTCCTTGGCAAAAATCTTGCTGCCTTCCAACCGCGCGGCCGCTTGCGATGGGCCAAAAATTTTTAACCCCGCGGCTACGAAAGCGTCCACAATGCCGGCTACCAAAGCCACTTCCGGACCGACCACCGTAAGCCCGATTTTTTCGCGGCGGGCAAACTCCAGCAAAGCCGGCACATTATCCGCGGCAATAGCCACGCATTCCGCGATTGCTGAGATGCCGCCATTGCCCGGCGCGCAATAAATTTTTTGCGCCAAAGGGCTTTGCCGGATTTTCCAAATCAGGGCGTGTTCCCGGCCGCCCGAACCAATGACGAGAATTTTCATGTTTGCCAATGTGAAAAACTGGTTAACTGGATGCGTTTTGGTTGCCTCTGCGAATTAACTCAATATCATCTTCCGCTTGCGGTCGGCAACCACTTCGCCGATTTCGTAAAAATTGATTTTATTTTTATGAAAAAACTTGCGCGCCCGCGGCATTTCCGCCGGCGCGAATACCATGACCATCCCGATCCCCATGTTAAAAGTGCGGTACATCTCGTCGCGTTCCACCTGTCCTTGTTGCTGAACTATCCGCAAAATATCCGGGACCGGCCAGCTCTTGATGTCCAATGAAAAACACTTGCCCGCCGGTAAAATCTTGGTGACTTTGTCAAAATACGCGCCGCCGGTGACATGGGCGATCCCTTTCACTTCCAAATCCCGGGTGACCGCCTTGACTTCCTGCGCATAAATCCGGGTCGGAGCCATGACCTGCTTCGCGAATTTTTTCAACTGAGCCGGTCTCAAGGCTTTGCGAATCAAAGAGTATCCGTTGGAATGCGGCCCGCTCGACGGCAGACCAACGGCAATATCGCCAACCTTGATCCGTTGTCCGTCGATGATCCTTTTCTTCTCAACAATGCCGACCGCGAACCCGGCCAGATCATATTCGTTCGGGCCATACAAACCCGGCATTTCCGCGGTTTCCCCGCCGATCAAACTGCACCCGGCCTGACGGCATCCCGCCGCGATCCCGGACACCACCGCGTTCAACACCTTTATATCAATTTTCCCGCAGGCGATATAATCCAAAAAGAAAAGCGGCCGCGCGCCCACGCACAATATATCATTCACATTCATCGCCACCAGATCAATGCCTACCGTGTTATGAATGCCCAAAGCCTGCGCGATTAACAACTTCGTGCCCACCCCGTCCGTAGAAGAAGCAATAACCGGCTCTTTATATTTTTTCCGCGAAATCTCAAACAAACTGCCAAAGGCGGTTGTCCGGTTGAGCACCGCGGAGGTAAAAGTGCTTTTCACCTCGCGGCCAATGCTCCGCACAAAATCTTCCGCCTTATCGATATCCACCCCGCTGGTCTTATAAGTCATCTTACGCATACAGCAGTACTCCTCTTAATATATGTCACAAATCAATCCACAAAGAACGCGCGCCCCAGTCCGCTTGTTTACGGTTCGGCGCGTCCGTTATCTGCCGCTGTGAGCGAAAGCTGTTTTGCGCCGGATCAGCGGAAAAATTTCCATTCGCGCCACTGTTTGAGTGCCGCGGCATCGCAAAGCGATGACGCGGTGCGAGTTAGGCGCGACCGCTGATCCGGCGCAAAACAGCGGCCCGATCTGGGCAGAACCCAGTTCTGCCCAGATCGGGTGAAGCTCAGTGCGGCAGATAACGGACGCGCCGAACCGTAAACAAGCGGCCCCTCCGCACGCCGTCAAACAAGCACCATATCACACGTATAGCCAACACTTTATATATTCACACGCGCGTAATTCACGCCGTTTTCAAAAATCTTCGCGCCGTCGCCAAATTCGCTTTTCTTGTCTAACCGCGTCCAAAACGGATGCTGGGTAAACAAAAAATGCCGTTCCGGATGCGGCATCAAACCCAGCACGTGTCCAGTCGCGTCCGTGATCCCGGCAATATGTTCATAAGAACCGTTGGGATCCTGCGGATAAACCGGATTAATGCCGTCGGGACTGCAATAGCGGAAAACAATTTGCTGGTTCTGCTTTAGCTCGCGGGCAACACGATCATTGATCGGAATAAATTTGCCTTCCGCGTGCGCCACCGGAAAAAACACCTGCCCCGGCAAACCTTCCGTCCAGACACTGCGCCCGGAAACCCGCAAATGCACCCAACGATCTTCAAATTTACCCGAATTATTATTCGTCAAAGTCGCAGTCTGAATAAAACTTTTATCCTGGGCAACAACCGAGTCCGCCCCGGGCAAAATCCCCGCTTTAACCAAAATCTGAAACCCGTTGCAAATCCCGATAATCAATTTCCTGCGCCGGATAAAATCGCGCAAACTATCGGCAAGATAAACCCGCAATTCATTAGCCAACACCCTGCCCGACTCAATATCATCGCCATAGGTAAACCCGCCGGGAATAGCCAAAATATGATAATCGGCAAGCTTGATCCCGCCTTTGACCAAAAGGTTTATGTGCGCGAGCTCCACTGAAACGCCGAACCGCTGAAAGGCAAAAGCGGTTTCCTGATCGCAATTAGTCCCGGCGCTGCGCAGGACCAGAGCCTTAACTTTTTTTCTTGGCAGTTTTTTGTTTGCCATAAAATTTCCTAAATATGTCAATTACCTCTTCCGGCGTGTCCGCCACCTGGAAGAGTTCGAGATCTTTGGGCTCGATTTTATTTTCCTTAAGCATCTGGTCTTTTAACCACTGAATCAAACCATCCCAATACGCGTGGCCAAAAAATACCATCGGCACTTTTTTCATGCGCCCCGTCTGAATCAACGTCAAGCACTCAAACAATTCATCCATCGTGCCGTACCCGCCGGGAACAATGACAAATCCCCATGCGTATTTTAAAAACATTACCTTACGCGCGAAAAAATAATGAAAATTCACCAAATGCGTGATATACGGGTTCGGCTTTTGCTCGAAGGGCAGTTCAATATTCAACCCATAAGATTTTCCGCCTGCCTGAAACGCGCCTTTATTGCCGGCTTCCATGATCCCCGGCCCCCCGCCGGTAATAACCGCATAACCCTCCTTGATAAACAGCCGGGCCATTTTTTCCGTGGCCCGAAACATGGGGTCATCAAAACGCGTGCGCGCTGACCCGAAAATCGTCACCGCCGGCCCGATATTGGAAAAAGATTCAAACCCGCCGACAAATTCCGCCATGATCCGAAACACCCGCCACGGGTCTTCGATTTTCAAATCTTCCATCTGCCGGTTGTTCTGGCCGTTGCCGATAATCCACGGATTCCGCTTCTGCATATTTACCACCTTAAGGGTTTTTGCCAGGCCTCTTTCAGGTCCCGGATATTCGAATTGATCAACGCCGTATCTTTAAAACCATAAACCGCCAGCCGCGCCTCTGCCTCTACCCGGCCTACCAATCCATAAGGTAAACCGCGCAGAATTGTTTCAAAAGCCCGCTGTTGTTCCGGCTCAATCTCTACGACAAACCGGGTGTTGGATTCGGAAAATAAGATAAAATCCTCCCGCCGGCCCGCGCCTTGATACGGCACGCGTTCCAAACGAGCGCTCACCCCCATCCCGCCGGCAAAAGCCATTTCCGCTAAAGCGACAGCCAACCCGCCGTCCGAGCAATCATGACACGACCGCACCAAACCTGTTTGCATCGCCTGATGCAAAACGGCAAATATTTTTACGCCCAGCTTGGCTGCAACACCCGGAACCGACGACCCCAAAACGCCGAGCGTGTCAAAATAAATCGACCCGCCCATTTCATCGCGAGTCATCCCTACCACATAAAGCAAATTTCCGGCGGCTTTCAAGTCCATCGTGACTGTCCGACGAACATCCGGAACAATGCCGATCGCCGAAATTAAAATCGTCCCCGGAATCGCGATGGTTTGGTTTCCCTGGCCGTATTCATTATACAAACTGTCTTTCCCGGAAATAAACGGCGCGCCATAACCAATCGCCGTATCCGCGCAGCCCTGGGCGCAACGCACCAGGCCGCCCAGCCGCTCGGGTTTATCCGGATTGCCCCAGCAAAAATTATCCAATAGCGCGGTCCGCTGCGGATCGCCGCCCACCGCGACAACCTGACGCAGGGCTTCATCCACACACGACGCGGCCATCGCGTAGGGATCAATCTTTCCGTAGGCAGGATGAATCCCATTGGCAATGGCGATCCCTTGATACGACCCCAGCCGCGGCGTAATCACCGCCGCGTCCGAGGGGCCGTCGCACGCCGGCCCGCAAAACGGTTTCACCACGCTCCCGCCCTGCACCTCATGATCATACTGCCGGACAACCCATTCCTTGGAACACACATTCAAATGCGCCAAGGCCTTAACCAAAGCCTGATTCAAATCCGGTTTCGGCGGCAGTTTCGGCTCTTTACACTTAGGAAGCGCCCAGACCGCCTCTTTTGTCATCTTGGGATGTCCTGTATGCAAAAATTTCATGTCCAAAACGCAGACCGCGCGACCCTGAAAAAACAACTCCAACCGTCCGTTACCGGAAAATTCGCCGATCACCGCAGCCTCAACATTCTCGCCGGCAAAAACTTCCACCAGACGCTTCACGTGACGCCGCGGCACGGACAAAACCATACGCTCCTGCGATTCCGAAATCCAAATCTCTTCGTAATTCAACCCCTGATATTTTAGCGGCACCAAATCCAGATCAATCCGGGCTCCCAGCTCCTGCCCCATCTCGCCCACCGCGCTCGATAACCCGCCTGCCCCGCAATCCGTGACTGCCGTGTATAAATTCATGTCCCGGGCCTTAAGGAGCCCGTCTAAAACTTTCTTCTCCTGAATCGGATCTCCGATCTGCACCGCTCCGGAAGAAACTGTTTCCGATTCCGCGGTCAATTCCCCGGAAGAAAACGTCGCGCCGTGAATCCCGTCGCGGCCGGTGCGGCCGCCAACCACGACCACGCAGTCGCCCGCGCCGACTTTTTTAAACACTTTATCCTTAGGCAGGATACCCACCGTGCCGCAATACACCAAAGGATTTCCCAAATACAAAGGATCAAAACAAATCGCCCCATTCACCGTAGGGATACCCATTTTATTGCCATAATCGCGCACCCCGCTCACCACGCCCTTCATCACCCGTTTCGGATGCAAAGTCCCAGCCGGCAAAGACGCGAAATCCGTTTCGGGCGGCGCGAAACAAAACACATCCGTCGAACAAACCGGTTTCGCGCCCAAACCCGTCCCCAGAATATCGCGGATCACCCCGCCCACCCCGGTATTCGCCCCGCCAAACGGTTCTAAGGCGGAAGGATGGTTATGCGTCTCCACCTTAAAACAAACATTCATGTCGTCGTCAAACTCAATCACGCCGGCGTTGTCATGAAACACGGACACGCACCAAGATTTATTGATCGTCTGGGTAGCCCGGACAATTGTGCTTTTCAAAAGATTTTTGATTTTTTTGCGGCGGACTTTTCCATTTACCTTCCATGCAAAATTAATATCGCCGCGGAAAGTTTTATGGAAACAATGTTCGCTCCAAGTCTGCGCGATAGTTTCCAGCTCGCAGTCCGTCGGGTCGCGTCCCAAATTTTTAAAATGCGCCCGGATCGCCCGCATCTCCGTCAGATTCAAAAACAAATGCCCCCGGCCGCTCAAAGCCGTCAATTCCCGGTCATCGGCATTCAATAAATCAATATGCGCTAAACGAAAATCCTTTAACGGAGCGCCCGCGGTCAAAGAAATCATTTTAAAGTCTTCCGGAACAACCTGCTGGATCAATTTATTGGCCAAGACTTTATTGACGATTACGTCCAATTCTTTGTCGGAAATGTCTCCGAAAAGAAAATACCTGCGCGCCGTGCGCACCGCCTCGACCTGAGCATAACCCAAATCCCGGATCCCTTTCATCGTCGATTGCTCGACGGGATCCATAACCCCGGGATGATACGCAATCTCCGCCACCCGATGTTTTTTCCCGGACGCGGCCGCATGCCTTTTTCCATCAACGGAACAAACACATTCCTGCGTCACCGGGTCCGTCAACAATTCCCGGCCGATCCGCCGCGCGGCATCCGCTGACAACTCTCCCTGAATCAAAAACACTCCAACCGTTTCCACCGCCTCAACCGGACGCACCCCCAGCTCAACCGCGGTCTTCAAAACCGCGCCGGCAAGCGGATCCACAATGCCTGATTTATGTTTGATTTCAATACGCCAAATCATAATTAAACAAATTTATTAAACGACCTATTCAATAGCAATTCCGCGCGCCTTTACACAATCACGATACTACATTATATGCCGAAGTTTTTTAATTTAAAAAACCTACGCTCCCAATAACCGGGGGTGTAGGTTTTTATTTCGGGGACACAAACTTAATTCAGCGCGACATTTCTTTGTCTTGGAGCTTTTACCCCGAATTAAGTGTATGTCCCCATAATTCAACTCTTGCCGCTCACCCGCTTCAACACTTCCTGATACGCCTCCTCGACATTGCCTAAGTCGTGGCGGAACCGGTCCTTATCCAATTTCCGGCCCGTGCCCACTTCCCATAACCGGCAAGTGTCCGGCGAAATCTCATCCGCCAAAATAATCTTGCCTTTACAATCGCCGAATTCGAGCTTGAAATCAATCAAATCCAAATTCAAGGCTTGAAAAAAATCCAGCATCAGCTCATTAATGCGAAAAGAATAATATTTCAATTTCTCCAAAGCCTCATCCGTAGCCAAACGCAAAGCGCGGATATGACTTTCATTTATCAAAGGATCGTTCAAATCATCACGCTTAAAACAAAATTCCTGCACCGGGCAAAAAAGCGCCGAACCCTCTTCCAAACCCAGATTGCGGCACAAAGAACCGGCGGCCCGGTTGCGCACAATCACCTCGAGCGGCACAATCTTCACCCGTTTGACCAACATTTCCCGGTCGCTCAGCATTTTTTCAAAATGCGTCGGGATATTGTTGGCCTCCAGATATTCAAAAACCTTGGCGGAAATCTTGTTGTTCACAATCCCTTTTTCCAGCACCGTGCCGCGTTTCTGCGCGTTAAACGCGGTCGCGTCATCCTTAAAATACTGGATCACAAAATCCGGGTTGTCAGTTTCATAAATTATCTTGGCTTTGCCTTCGTAGATTTTCTTTCCCTTTTGCATAAAGCTTCCTTTACACCTCGACACTTCCGGAAAGCGCCGATTTTGTTATTTAATCCCAACGCGTTTAAAAATTCGGTCAATATGCCGCGTGTAATATTTGATATCGAAACACATATCAATCTCTTCGGTTTTCATATACTTACGAACCCGACGATCCCGATTTAACGCGTCTTTAAACTCCGAAGTTTCTTGCCAAACTTCCATCGCGCATTTTTGAATAATATCGTATGCCTCTTCGCGCGTGAGCCCTTTCTTCATCAATTCCAACAAGACCCGCTGGGAATAAATCAAGCCGCGGGTTTTGCTCAAATTTTGAATCATATTTTTCGGATACACCAGCAAACCTTCCAAAATCGGCGTGATCTTGTGGAACATATAATCCAAAGCGATCGCGCTGTCCGGAAGAATAATTCTCTCGACGGATGAATGGCTGATGTCGCGTTCGTGCCAAAGCGTCATGTCTTCAAAAGCCGCCTGGGCATTGGCCCGCAAGATGCGCGACAAACCGGAAATGCGTTCGCAAATCACCGGGTTGCGTTTATGCGGCATCGCCGAGGAACCGATTTGACCTTTAAAAAACGGCTCTTCCGCTTCGAGAATTTCCGTTTCTTGCAACAGGCGGATCTCCGTGGCAATTTTATTCAGCGTCCCTGCCACCAAAGCCAGGGTCGTCACATATTGACAATGATGATCCCGGGAAATCACTTGCGTGGCCGCGTTGACCGGTTTTAAATTCAATTTTTCGCAAACGAATTCCTCGACGGACGGATCAATATTCGCGAAAGTGCCCACCGCGCCGGATAGCTTGCCGTAGCGGATCATCTCCCGGGCCGATTCGAGGCGCTCCAAATTGCGGCGCGTTTCGTCATACCAATTGGCTAATTTTAAACCAAAAGTCATCGGCTCAGCGTGCACCCCGTGGGTGCGGGCGATGCAAACCGTATCCTGATATTTTTTCGCTTTTTGTTTCAAGATCAGCATGAGCTTCTTGATGTCGCCGATCAAAATATCGCTCGCCTCCACGCACTGGACGGACAAAGCCGTGTCCAAAAGGTCCGACGAGGTCAAACCCATATGCAGATAGCGCGAATCCTCGCCGATGCTCTGACCGACATTGTAAACAAAAGCCACCATGTCATGTTTGGTCCGTTCTTCAATCCGTTTCATTTCTTCAATATCAAACTTGGCGTTCTTGCGGATGTTTTCCATGGATTTTTTCGGGACAATCCCGATCTTAGCCATGGCTTCGCACGCTAAAACTTCGATCTGGAGCATGATCTCCAGTTTATGATGCTCCGACCACACTGTGCCCATTTTGGAAAGGGTATAGCGATCAATCATAAAACCGGCTCCTTTAGTAAATGAATCAGATTAAACAACGATATACGGCGAGGGGTAAAAAATGCTAAGACCATAAGAATAATGACGTTTGGAAAAAAATCGCAACCTAACCCCTAAGCACTGGGATAATATAGCAGAGAAAAAAATCCTGGTCAAACAAAATCAGCCAACTCGGCATAAATTTTTTATCTATTTTTATGTAACTATAATTTTTTCAATAAGTTATGAATATGAAATTATGGAGATATGCACTTAATTCGTCTGAAAGTTATGGGTGATTTATTGCGTTTTTTCACCGAATTACTCCATGTCCCCGTACCCCGCCTACTGCCCGGCATCCGGCTTCTTTGCCCCACCTAATTTTTCCTGAAAATACTTTCCCACCGCTTCCATAGAGGCTTGGGCAATGCGCGGCGTTGTTTGCAAAATTTTCTTGCCCAAATCGCTTTGATAAAAATCAATCAAACCGGACAGTTCTTTTTCCGAAAATTCATTTTCATACAACGGCGCGATCACCGCGATGATCTCGTCCACATTGAGTAATTTCGTCAACTGCGGCTGCTGGGCTTGGGGCGTCTGGGCGATAAATCCCGCGACATTCTTGCGCATGATCTCCTGAGTGCCGTTAACGTTAAGCAATTTCATCACCAGTTCATGCTTGGTCGACGGGATCTGAGCAAATGCCGGAACAGTAAAGACCAACAACCCGATAATCCATAAAAATTTTTTCATATCGTCCTTTCGATTATTATAAATTTACTTAAAAAAGATTAACCTAAAAAAGGCATGCTGTCACGGTTAATGTTTACAGAACAGCCGCGGGATAAAAATCAATAATCCTATACGGCGCTGCCGATTTTTTATGCCTATAACTGACGACAAACGCCCGCCATTCCTTGCGCTTGATTCCCGCGCTTCGCTATGTTACCATAACGCCCATGATCGCAAACTTACAGCGGCGCATTGAAAAAAGTATCGCGGATTTTACCGAACGCATTTACCGCGAATATCAATTCCATTTGATCCCGCCGGGATTATATGAAAATATCCGCGAATATTCCCTGCGGCGGGGCAAACGTATCCGGCCGATACTCGTGCTGTTGAGTTACCAAGGGTATAACCCCGCGAACCGCGTGCCTTCCTCTTTATATCAGGCCGCCACCTGCATGGAATATCTGCACAATTTCATGCTGATCCACGACGACATTATCGACAACTCCGACCTGCGCCGCGGCAAGCCGACCATGCACAAGGGCTTAAGCCGGATCATCGCTTCGGATAATCCCGACGAACTTGGCAAAAGTTTAGCCATCATTGCCGGCGATATTATCTATGCCCTGGCGATTGACGCCTTTCTCTCGATCAACGTTGACAGCCGCCGCAAGGAAAAAGCGCTCAAATATTTCGTGCAAACCGCCGCTTTCACGGCCATGGGCGAGTTCGTCGATACCATACACGGCGTAGCCGCGGTTGATCAAATCCGCGAAAAAGATGTGTTTCTCAATTATGACTTAAAAACTGCGCGCTATACGTTTGACTGCCCGTTGGTAATCGGCGCGATTTTAGCCGGCGCGCCCGCCGTGGAAATTAAAAAATTGAGCCACATCGGCTTGCTCATCGGAGAGGCCTTTCAAATCCAGGACGACGTGATCGGCATATTTGACACGGAAGAAAATATCGGCAAGCCGATTTTAAGCGACCTCGCGGAGTCGAAAAAAACCCTGTTGGTCGCCCACGCCCAGGCCCACATGACCGCCTCCGCCCGGAAACAATTTAACGCGATTTTTACCAAACCGGCCAAGACCGCTGCCGACCTGGACGCCATCCGCGCCTTGTTCAAAGCGGCCGGCAGTTTGGATTATTGTTTGCGATTAACGGAAGACCGGCTCGTTCAAGCCAAAAAAGAAATTCTCACCCTGCGTATGCGGCCGGCAGTAAAAAAAATTATTTTGGAAACGGTCGGCAAAATTTTTAAAAAAAGCGCTGCTTCCGCATTTTAATCGCTGTCCACATCTCAAATGCCATTTAGCGCAAAAGACAGCAAATTCATCCGGACATCCCTTAAGCCGAGGATATATCCTTTTATAGCAACCGCCGGCTGATTTCATCGAGCAGAAAAAGCCCGCGCCGCGTAACCCGCAGCATTTTTCCGGACCGCGACAATAATCCTGCAACGCTAAACGCCTCTATCCGCTCCCGCGTCGCCGGGTCCCAAACACATCCGATTGATTTTTCCACAGCCTCCATATCTATACCGGCCATTTTACGCAAGCCAAAAACGAGGCTTTCCTTTAATCTTTGTTCCGGGGTCAGATATTCCTCACCGGCGAGCGCGCTGTTTTCGGCGCGCATCCGTTTGAAATATTTTAAAAAAACCGGTTCATTCCAAAAACGATGGCCGTCGAGATGCGAATGCGCCGAGGCGCCTAACCCGATATAATTCCCGCCCTCCCAATAATTCAAATTATGCCGCGCAGCAAAACCCGGTTTGGCAAAATTACTCACCTCGTAATGCGCGTATCCCGCCGCGGTCAACTCATCGATGATCTCGCCAAAGAATAAGGTTTGCTTTTCTGGCGATGCCGCGCTGACCTTATCGCGAAAAAAACGGCTGCCCGGTTCCACCGTAAGGGCGTATAAAGATACGTGCTCCGGCGACAAAACTAAAGTTTTTTTTAGATCATCGATCAATGCCCGCCTCGTCTGTCCGCTAAACCCGAACAACAAATCCAGACTGATATTTTTAAACCCCGCGTTCCGCGCCGCCGCGAACGCTCGAAGGGTAATATCCGCGGAATGCCGCCTGCCCAAATTCCGTAAACGCCGGTCATCCCAGGTCTGCGCGCCTATGCTCAAACGATTCACGCCGCAGCGCGACAGAACTTCGGCGGTGACGCGGCTAAAATGTTCCGGATTAATTTCAAAAGAAATTTCCGCGTTTTTATCAAAGCTAAATATCGAACGCAGCCCGGCGAACAACGCGGAGATTTGCGCGTCCGTTAGCTGAGAAGGCGAGCCGCCTCCGACGTAAACCGTGCCAATCCGCGCCCCCGCGTAAGACTGCCCTTCAACAACCAAATCGTCTAAATAGGCATCGGCTTTTGCCTCTTGCCCGACGCAGACCGCGAAAGAGCAATAAAAACATTTAGCCGGACAAAACGGAATATGGACATATAAACCCGTTTTCAAAATGAATTTCGCCTTTCGAAAAATATTTTTTTGTTTTTTTAGCGGCGCTCCGCGCCGATTTTTCCCGCGAATTTTTCCCGTCGAGATTTTCCGGAAAAAATTTAGAAAAAAATTTTCCCCGCGAAAATAGCGCAAAAAAAATCAAATTTTTTTTGCATCAGGCCGCGGTTATGATAACATTAAATCAATCACTGCTTCAATAATTCTCAAAAAGGAGGATTTAAAAATGGCAGTTAAAAAAGCAGCAAAAAAAGCCGCGAAAAAGACAGTAAAAAAAGCCAAAAAGAAGTAAACGCGGGCTTAACCATCAATAAAAAACCCTTCGAGAAATCGAAGGGTTTTTTATTGCCCAAAAAACCTCCGGGGTTCTGCGATCTCCCGGGGATTTTTCACTTACTTTTTCTTCGAAGCAGGCTTTTTCGTTGCTTTGCACCCGCAGCCTGATTTACACGAAGACTTTGCTGCTGTTTTTTTCACGGCCATTTTTTTCTCCTTTTCTGGTTTATTAAAAATCTCCTCATATCGCTTCGGCATATGGTATTTCATCCAACCCATGGCGTGCAGCCGCAGCCATTCGTCCGTAGCTCGCTCAATCCCGATACTAGCGCCGGCTTTCTGGCTTTCGATCCATAAATGTTTATGAATCTCATCCATCACGGCCTTGTTTTTTAATAACTCTCTGAGAACTTCAATTTTCATATGCGCTCCCTCCCTTAGGCGGGGCCATTATATCGGTTTTGCCGCGGAAAACCAAACATTTTGCGTTATTTTTTCGGTAAAACTACTTTAAAATAATTTCCCGGGGCATCCGCCAAGTTTCCCGAAACCGGTTTGACTTTACTGACAACGTCCTGGGCCTGCGTCACCTCAACTTCGCCGATAATTTGATCACCGGAATAAACGGGCAAACGGTCCCCGACGGATAATTTTTGAGCCGCGCCTAATGTCAGAATATACTCATTCCGCGCCCGGTCATGCCAAAGCGTTCCCTCGGCGCGGGCCCGCTCCGCTTCACTGTAACGCGACATATCCAAAACGGGGTTTTCCCTAGCCGCAGAAGCTGGAGCCGGCGCAGTGTTTTCCGGTACAGGCGAAGGGACAAGGGGGACTTTCGGCTCAGCCGAATCCGCAGCAGTTTTCAACTCAGAAGCATCCCGATTTTCCGATCCCGCTACGGCAGTGTCCGCGAGATTGCCGCGGGCCGGCGCGTCCACTCCCGCTGTAGGTCCGGACGGAGCATCCGCCGGAGCGGCGTTGGATGCTTCCCGCAGTGTCACCGTGGTAATCTGCCGTTTGACCGCAGCCTGTTTTTTCCGCTGCGCCGCCACTTTGGGCTTAACTTCCAAAACATAAAAAGCGGCCAAGCCAAAAAATAAAGCCAGGGCAATCAAACCATAACCAATCACAATTTTGCGAAAATTCTTCTTCATAACATCTTCCGCCACGCGCCTGACAAATATTTTATCTCTTACCCAGCAGGGCAAACATCTTTTTCTTGTACGCTTCCACTCCAGGCTGGTCAAACGGATTCACGCCGGATAAATAACCGGAAATCCCCACAGCCCGCTCAAAAAAATAATACAATCTTCCCAAATGTTCCGCGTCCGACCGGCCGAGGGTGATCGTCATATTCGGCACCCCGCCTTCCGCGTGCGCCGCGGCAGTCGCTATCTGCCCCTGCTTATTAACGTAATCCAAATCTTTCCCGGCGACAATATTGAATTTGTCCAAATCTTGCGCGTCGAACGGAATTTGTAAAGCGCTCCCCACCCGCGCGATCGAGACGAACGTTTCAAAAATATTGCGCTCCCCGTCCTGCAGCAATTGACCCATGGAATGTAGATCCGTGGAAAAAATCAAAGACGCCGGAAAAATCCCTTGGCCGTTTTTGCCTTCGCTTTCGCCGAACAATTGTTTCCACCATTCATTGACCGAAACCATATTATCGTAAAAAGACGCGAGAACTTCGATCTTTTTCCCCTGCTGATAAAGCAGGCGCCGACAGCCCGCGTATTGATAACACGGATTCGCCGCGATATCCGCAACCGCATAATCTTGTTCCGCTTGCCGCGCCCCCCGGACCAAGGCATGCACGTCCACGCCGGCGGCCGCCAGCGGAACCAGCCCCACCGGCGTCAATACCGAAAAACGGCCGCCCACATCATCCGGGATGACATAAGTCTGATAACCGTTTTGCGCGGCAATTTGCCGCAAG
Source organism: Candidatus Omnitrophota bacterium (assembly GCA_015233495.1). Classification (GTDB taxonomy): domain Bacteria; phylum Omnitrophota; class Gorgyraeia; order Zapsychrales; family Zapsychraceae; genus JADFXQ01. The sequence continues at coordinate 149,756 of JADFXQ010000001.1, forward strand.
GCCCCTTTTTTTCCGTCGGTGACACAAATAATCCGCTTTTGCAGTTCCGCGCCGGAATATTTCTTAGCCATGAACTCTTTTAAAATGCGGAAGGCCAAAGCCGGCTCCGTGGTTGTCCCGGATTTGGAAATCACTGCCAAAGTGACATTTTTCTTTTGCAGGGTTTGCAGCAATTCGGCGTGATAATCCGCGCTCATGTTATGCCCCGCGTAATAAACCGGAAACCCGCCTGCCCCGCGCAAAAATTCCAGTGAGGCGCGTATCCCCAAATAAGAGCCGCCAATTCCGATAGTCACCAGACAATCCGAATGCGCCCGCACCGTTTTTCCCAAAGCGGTCAGTTCGTCCAAAAGCGTGTCCGGAATCGACGACGGTAATCGCGTCCAGCCTAAATAATCATTTCCCAGCCCAGTTTTATCCGTCAAATCCTGATGCGCTTTTTGCAAACGGGGCTGTAAAGCGGCCAAATCCGCGTCTTTCACAAATCCCTTTAAATTTCCCATATCTAAAGTCAGTCCCATTGCTTTCCTTTCATTATATTTTTATAAGCTTTTATATTATTCTATCACAACCTGCTCAATCGCCCAATACGTCACTTCCAATAATTCGCGCAGCTCATCTTGCGAAATGGTCAACGGCGGCAAAAGGACAATGACGTTGCCTAAAGGCCGCAAAATCACTCCCCGTTCCCTGGCTCGACGACAAACCGCGACACCGACGCGGCGCTCCCAGGCGAAAGGTTTTTTGGTCTCCCGGTTTTCTACCAGCTCAATCCCGGCCATAAATCCACGCTGTCGAATATGACCAACGTGTTGCAACGCCATAAACGCCCGTAAGCCCCGCGTTAAAAATCGGATTTTGGGCTGCAATTTAGCTAAGGTTTTTTCCTCTTTAAATATTTTTAAATTCGCCAAAGCCGCGGCGCAGGCCAAAGGGTTACCCGTGTATGTGTGACCGTGAAAAAAGGTTTTTTGCGCCTGATAATCAAATAAAAACCCGTCAAAAATCTTTTGCGTGGTCAAGGTCGCGGCCAAAGGCAGATATCCGCCGGTAATCCCTTTCGCCAGACATAAAATATCCGGCGTCACCTTTTCCTGCTGACAGGCAAACATAGTCCCGGTGCGGCCAAACCCGGTCGCCACTTCATCCGCGATCAAAAGCACGCCATATTTTGCGCAGAGACCGGCGAGGCGTCGCAAAACGCCGGGCGGCCAAACAATCATCCCGGCCGCGCCCTGCACCAAGGGTTCGACAATCAACGCCGCGATCCTGCCGTGATCGCGGCGGAACACCGCCTCCGTCCCGTCGACGCATTCCCAAAAATAATCCGGATATTTTTTGCCCCGCGGCGCGCGGTAACCATCCCCAAAGTCTAATTGCCGCGTCGGGAAAACCAATTCCCGGTATACCCGGTGAAACAGATCAATTCCGCCGACGCTGACACTGCCTAAGGTGTCGCCGTGATACGAATTAGCCAAATGGACGATCTGCCGCTTCTTTGGGTGGCCAATATTCTGCCAATATTGATACGCCATTTTAAGCGCCACTTCCACCGCGGTCGAACCGCTGTCGGAATAAAATACCTTGGCCAATCCCGCGGGGGCAATTTTGATCAACTCCGCCGCCAGCTTTGCCGCAGGAATATTCCCCAAGCCCAAGAGCGTGGAATGCGCCACGCGGCGCAACTGCTCCCCAACCGCCGCGTCGATTTCTGGACGGCGGTGGCCGTGCACATTGACCCAAAGCGAGGACACGCCGTCTAAATACCGCCGTCCCTGAACGTCGTATAAATAACTCCCTTGCGCCGAGGCGATCATCAAGGGTTCGTCTTCCAACCAATCCCGCATCTGCGTGAACGGGTGCCACACAAATTTTTTATCTAACCCAGCCGCTGACCGGCGGAACGGCGTACGCAAAAGTGTTGTGAGATTCAAAGCCGGCCGCTTCCTTAATATATCTCCCCGCTTTAGTCGCGGCAGATAAGGCACTGTCCCTAAAACAGCGACCCGTCCCATCCGGGCCACCGCCTCGGCATTCGTCTTTTCCGGCAGGCCCTTTTTTTGCCGGTCAGCGGCATTAAAAACCACGCCCCGGACGGTTAAGCCAAACGAGCGGGCTTGGCTCACGGTCAACAAAGTATGGTTGATCGTCCCCAATCCAGGCCGGCTTACCACAATCACCTCCGAGCCCAAATCCCGCGCCAGGTCCGCCATAAAATAGTTGTCTTGCAAAGGCGCCAATAATCCGCCCGCGCCTTCCACCAAAACTATTTCATATTTTTCCTGAAGGATTTGGCACGCCTTTTGAATTTTGGAAAGATCAAATTTTATTTTCTGCCGGGCTAAAGCCAAATGCGGCGAAACCGGTTCGGCCAAAGCATAAGGGCAAATCACCTCCGGGTCATCATTCACCCCGACGGCCTCGGCCAACCGGCCCGCGTCATCGCCCCCGCACTGGATCGGTTTCATCACGCCGACCCGTCGGCCGGATGCTTTTAAAAGAACCGCCAGCACCGCGGTGACATAGGTCTTGCCCACGCCCGTGTCCGTGCCGGTCACAAAAAAGATTTTTTTCATTTCACCGCCTCTATCCAGATAATTTCCATCGTGGCGCGTATCCCTTCGCCCGCCGGAAAACGCGTCCGATAATATTGATCGGCTAAAGCCAAATGGCGTCTGCCTAAAAAATACGGCGGGTTCAATCCGTTCGCGCCTAAACCTTTAACCCAGCGTAATAGTTCGTTTAAATCGGAAAAACGGATTTCCCGCGTTTCGGCAGATGTTTCCCAGCGCGCCCAAGGGATTGCTTCGCCTATCGTCCGGATATCCGCCAGAGACCGCAACCTGGTCCAGGCGAAAGAACGGTCTAAAGCGGTCTGGGTTAGCGCCGTGAATAATTCTTCCAAAGTATGCTCCGCGCAAACCGCGGCCGTAAAACGCCCGCCCTTTTTTAAAACCCGGAAAATTCCGCCAAACGCCTGCGTCAAATCCGGAGCCCACTGCAATGCCAAATTCGAAACTACGGCGTCAAACACCTCCCCGGCAAAAGGCAAGGCCTGCACATCCGCGGCGCAAACCGCGAGCGCCGGATAGCGCTTTTTTGCCGCGGCAGCCATTGGCCATGCCGCGTCGCAACCCGCGACCCAAACCCCGTTCGATTTTTCCGCCAATCCGGCCGCGCCGCTGCCCGTGCCCATGCCGGCATCCAAGACCTTAGCGCCCGACGGTAAATTTCCCAAGCGAGCCGTCAGATCACAACCCAAAGCGCGGTGAAACGCGGCATGCTCGTCGTAATGACCCGCGGCTCGCGCAAATTTCTGCCGCGCCGCTTTGGCTGCAAGAGGAGTCAAACACATGGCGTTTTCCGTAAAAAATCCAGCAGCACATCATTGAATTGATGCGGATGACTTAAAAAAGGAAAATGCCCGCAGCGCTCAAAAATATCAAACCGGGCGCCGGGGCATAAAGATTTTAACAATCCCATACTGGACAACCCGCAAATCGAATCTTCGGAGCCATTGATGATCTGCGTTGGCACATTCAGCCGGCCGAACACCTGGCGCAAATCGGTTTGCTCGATCACGTCCAAATACGCGATCAAAGCCGCGCAATCCGGCGAAGCGTCATAACGGCGAAACCGCTGCAGCCATTTGAACCGGCGGGAAGAACGCTCCGGCATCGTGAACAGCGAACGGAAAAATATCTGGATGATCGACGGATAATCCGAACGCAATTGTCCTTCCAATTTCCGCAATTGCTCGACGTCCAGACCGTAAGGATAATCCTCGCTTTTTTTCATGCGCGGCAAAGAACCGACTAAGACGAAACGCTGAACTTGCTGCGGCGCGATATCAAATATTTTCAGACCGACCAGCCCGCCCAAGGAACTGCCGATAATCGTAGCCCGGCGGATCTGTTCTTTCCTCAGAATCTCCACCATTGCCGCGGCAATCTTCGCTAAGTCAGTAGGCTCCCAAGGCGTTTCGCCATGACCCGGCAGATCTGCGCGGATAACGCGGTATTGATCGGAAAAAAATTTCATCTGCTGACGCCAAACCCGCCGGTCAATGCCCCAGCCGTGAATGAATAACAACGCTTCGCCGCTTGTCCCGTTGATGTCGTAGCTGTACATGGGCGCCTTTTTATAAGGTTAAAAAAATATCTTCTTTAAGCATCTCACCAAGCTGTCAATATCCTCAGCCATATGCGACACGGTCACCGTCATCCGCAAACGCGCGGTTCCCCGCGGCACGGTCGGCGGCCGGATCGCGCTGATAAAAAAACCCTGTTCCAGCAACTGCCGGGACAAAGCCGTGGCCTTAAAATCATCACCGATGAAAATCGGAATGATCGGCGTTTGCGAATTCCCAATATCAAAACCGGCGTTTTTTAAAAGACTTCTGGCCAAGCCGGCATTGCTTAATAATTTTTTTCGCCGCGCCTGATCCGTGGACATAATGTCTACCGCGGCCCGCGCTGCCGCGGCTACCGCCGGGGGCAAGGCAGTGGTATAAATAAACGGCCGGGAAAAATTGATTAAAAAATCCGTCAATAGCCGGTCGCCGCAGACATACGCCCCAAAACATCCTGCCGCTTTGGAAAGCGTTCCCATCTGAATGTCAATCCGGCCTTCCAGGCCAAAATGTTCCGCCGCGCCCTGGCCCGTATTCCCGAGCACGCCGGTCGCGTGCGCTTCATCAATCATCAAAATACAATCATAAGCCTCCGCCAGCTGAACCAAACGCGGCAAATCCGCCAAATCCCCGTCCATACTAAAAACGCTGTCCGTGACAATCAGCCGCCGGCGAAACTCCTGTCCTGCCGCTAATAACTTTTCCAAACCCGACAGGTCATTATGCGGATAACGGCATAATTTTGCCCGGCTCAAAATAATCCCGTCCACAATCGAAGCATGATTCAACCGGTCAGAATAAACCGCGTCTTCCCTGCCGCACAACGCGGAAATAACCCCGAGGTTGGCGGCATAACCACTGTTAAAAAGCAAAGCGCTCTCGCAGCCTTTCCAGGCAGCGATCCGGGCTTCCAGTTCAAGATGCGGCGTCATATTTCCGCAAATCAATCGGGAAGCGCCGGCGCCGACTCCGTATTCGCTCAGCGCTTGCGCCGCAGTCGCGGCCAAACGGCTATCCGCGGCCAAGCCCAAATAATCATTCGAGCAAAAATTCAAAACCTCCCGCCCCTCAATCACCGCGGTCCGCCCCTGCGGCGAAGATTGCGAACGGAATTTTCGCCGCAAGTGTTGTTGCTCAAGCGCGCTTATTTCGCCGCTTAAGATTTCTGCAAATCGATTCATATTTCGCGAATTTCCTCTGCGATACCCAAACCGCGCCTACCGGCCAACATCAAAACGCGATATCTCTTCGTGGAATATAGCTGACAACTTAAGCGGCGCTTACATCCCCGCTCATTTTTTTTATCAGTTTCCCTGTTCTGATCCTGATCAACAATCCCCCATCCGAATCAATATCCACCGCCTCGCCCTTGAGCCGCTTCCCTTGATCTTCAAATTGAACCTGCCTTCCTAAGGTCACGGATAATTGCCGCCAACGATTGAAAATACTTTTCCATCCGGTTTGCAACGCGGTAAAATAATTCTGTTCCCAAAGCGTTAATATTTCTTTTAATAATTCCACCCGGGAAAAATTTTTGCCCGCCGCGACGCTCAGCGCTGTGGCGCCGGGCGGCAGATTCGCCAAATCCGTATTCACGTTTAATCCCACGCCAATTATCAAAGAATGAACCCGATCCATATCCGCGCTCATTTCCGTCAAAATACCGGCAACTTTTTTGCCGCGGCACAAAATATCATTCGGCCATTTGATCCCGGCCGCGATCCCCGTATGGCGGTTGACTGCCGCGCACCAGGACACCGCAGTGAGCAAAGTAAGCGGCGCCGCATCCCGAGGAGGCAGGGGCGGCCGCAGGATCAGCGACAGATAAATCCCGCCGCTGGACGGAGAAACCCATTCCCGGCCCATCCGGCCTTTCCCTTTGGTCTGCTGCTCCGCAACCACCACGGTCCCTTCCGCCGCTTTGTCAGCCGCTAATCGCGCCGCCTCCGGCATCGTGGAAGCGAGCGTTTCAAAATGATATGCCGCCCGGCCGAAACAACGCGTTGACAAACCGGCGGTGATTTCCCTGGCATAAAGTTTATCCGGCAGTCCGACCAAATGATAGCCTAATTTGGTAGACGCGCCGATCGCGTATCCCTGACCTCTAAGTTCACGGATATTTTTCCACACCGCGGCGCGGCTGATCCCCAACCGGCGGCTGATAGCCTCGCCGGATATCCGCTCCCGAGCCTGACGCAACAGAACCATAATTTGATCTTGCGGGGACATACGCCTATATTATCCGGCGGCCCTTGAATTGTCAACCGCAGATCTTCCTATGGTTAACAATGAAAATTTTTTGCACAGAAAAAATATTTATGATATATTGATGGCTCTTTGGCTCAAAAGTCTACGGGGCTATAGCTCAGCTGGTAGAGCGCTTGCATGGCATGCAAGAGGTCAGGGGTTCGATCCTCCTTAGCTCCATTTATGCCCTTGCGTACGATGTGGGCCTGGTTATACAGCTATCGCTTTTTTAAAAGTTGTATTTGTTTTGAAAAACTCGAAAATAGACATTAGCGATTAGACCGCAATCGATTTTTTGCTTGATCTAATTTCGTAGGTCGATTTTCGATTGTTCTGCAAATATTTTTCGCCTGCAGGCGAAAAATATTTACGCTGGAGTGGCGGAATTGGTATACGCGCTGGTCTCAAAAACCAGTGTCCTCACGGGCGCGAGGGTTCAAATCCCTCCTCCAGCATTTTTTTGGCCATAGGCCAAAAAAAATAAAGCCCCGCGAACAGCGGGGCGATCACCTCTCACCTTTTTCCTCTCATAACCTTTCCGCTTCCTTTAATTTAAATCCTTCTATGGCTATCTTTAATTTTTGAGCCAATTCACTCAAAGCCGTTGCGGATGCCGCCGCCTGCTTAGTCGAGGCCGCGAACTGCTTGGTCACGGAATTGATATCCTGTATCGCCTGCACCGTCTGCTCGGACGCTGTCCGCTGTTGTTGCGTTGCGATCGAGATTTCCTTTGCCGCGCTGGCCGTATCCCGGACCATCGCTAAGCCTTTCGCCACCCATTTTGTCGAGTCCTCAATCCCCATGATCGTCGAGCTGGCTTCCGTCTGAATCTCAGCGATCAACCGCCGAATCTCCTGGGTCGACTCCGAGGAACGCTCCGCGAGCTTCCTGACTTCCTGCGCCACCACCGCAAACCCTCGGCCCGCCTCCCCTGCCCGGGCGGCCTCAATCGCCGCGTTCAGAGCCAAAAGATTGGTCTGCTCCGCGATATCATCAATCAACTTAGTAATGTTACCAATCGACTGGGATTTCTCTCCCAGCGCCATAATCTTCTTCGCTGTGGCATCCACACGCGAACTGATCTCATCCATCCCAGCCAACGTCTGCTCCGCGCTTTTTGCCACATTCTGCGCGTTCTGCGCAATCTGCGCCGCTGTAGCCGAAAGTTCTTTGACCGTAGTCGATGCCTCGTTCATGGTAGAGGACTGCTCCATAGCCCCGGAAGCCTGATCTTGCGCCGTGGATTGGATCTGCGCGGATGACGAGGTCATCACCATGCAGGTGCCCCGGATCTGCCGAATCATCCCCGACAATTTCTCCGAAAAATTATCCATGACCCTGGCCATATCCCCTATCTCGTCTTTCCGGAAAATATGCAGTCGCTGGGTCAAGTCATAATCCGCCATACGGTTTAACGCATCCATCCCCTGGCCCAGCGGACGGGTGATTGACGCTGATACCCAAACCGCCAAAAAAAATCCAGCCAGCACAAATAAAAGCAAACAAATAATCATCATGCGGCGAATTTTGACGATCGGCAGCAATAGCTCTGATAAATAACTTCCCGACACAAAATACCAATCGAGGCTCTCGTTATAGATATATGCAACGATCTTTTTCCTGCCTTCCCAGACATAAGTCCAAATGCCTTCTTTCTCGGCCAGGATATGTTTGGCAAAATCGTAATGCGCAATATTCTGACCTTCTATCTTTGGATGAAGAAGAACATCTCCTTTACTGTTCATAATGTACGCATATCCCGTGACGCCGCTCTTGATCGACTTCCATGCCGCATAATGACTCTGAAAAACATCCTTCACTTTTATTCCGACAAAAAATAGCGCGGTCACCTGCCCATTTTGATCCTTCATGGTTCGATAGCGGATAAAATAATCCTCACCCAAAAGAGGCACGCGCCCTTTATAATCCCCATGGGCCGCCATAACTTTAGCAAAGACAGCGGTATCCAGTTTAGTGCCAACGACCCGCTTGCCGTTCGCGTCTTTCACCGAGGTTGTTATGCTAACTGCCTCACCCTGCTCCACCTTAAACATGATCATCACATAACCCGGACCGGCCGATCTGCTTACATAATCAATGAAATCATGGTTCTCCGCGCTAAAAGCGCGCTTCTGCCCGTCAGCCGACACACAAGTCAGTCCGCCATTCTCGATCTCCACAAATCGCTGCCCCTGCGCGAATCCAGAAAATGCCTTGGCCTCCATCAAAGCCAATGCAATTTCCAATTTTCCCTCAATACTCTGAACCGTTTGACCAACCTCTTGACTGAGTTCAGCTACCTGGTCGTGCAATTTCTCCTTAAGCTGTTCAATTAAAGCCTGATTCGACAAGTTGTAGGTTATGACCCCTAATAATAAAAGCGGCGCTATGATAAAAATCAATAAAACCACAATCAACTTTGTCTTCATCGTCCAATTATCGAAAAACATAATCCCTTTCTCCCTTTCCTTCATTCCCCGACCATTTTATAGACCATCTCCAACAGCTCCGCGTTGGAAAACGGTTTTTTCAGCGTGGCGCCGACATTCAAAATCCGGACTACTTCCAAATATTCATCCGCCGTGCCTAAGCCCCCGCCGGAAATCGCGATGATTTTTACGCCGGGAAATTCTTTCTTCAAATCCATAATCACCCGTATCCCGCCTTTGATCGGCATTATGATGTCGGTGATGACCAGATCCGCCGGATTTTCTCTATATATCTGGATACCCTCAGCGCCGTTCACTGCCGTGATCACCGTGTAATTTTTTCGTTCCAATATTTCCTGCAGCGTCAAACGAAACGACTCATCATCATCAATAATCAAAATCCGCGGCATAGATTGATCCTTTTTTAAAGAGGGTAATTTTTACAAGGTAAAAATATATGAAAGGTCGTGCCTTGAAGGGGAAAGCTTTCCACAATAATTTTACCGCCGTATCCGGTGATCACGCCATACACTAAAGAAAGCCCCAAACCAGTGCCTTGACCCAATTCCTTGGTCGTAAAAAACGGCTCGAATATCCGTTCTTTGGTCGCTGAATCCATGCCGCATCCGTTGTCTTTGATCGTCAATTCCACCCATTCGCCGGTTTTAAGAGCGGCGATCCGCGCGATAGCCCGGGCATCCATGTTCATTCGGGACAATCCGACTTCAATCACCCCGCCGGCCTTATCGATCGCCTGATAACTGTTGGTCAGTATATTCAAAATCATATGCTGCATCTGGTTCGGGTCAACGGACACCACGGCGTTTTCCGAGTTGAAAGATTCGCGGATTTCCACTGCTCCTTTCAAAGACGCGCGAAACATTTCTACGGCGTTTTTGATAATCGGCCGGATTGCCACGTCCCGGATCTCTTGCTTGGCTGATCGGCTAAACGACAAAATTTGTTCCGTCAATTTTTGGGCGCTTTCCACTCCCTGCACAATCCGTTCCAAATCTCTGCGGGTGCGGCTGCTCGGCGCGACATCGTCCAAAGCCATTTCCGCGCAGCCGCGGATCGAACCTAAAATATTATTGAAATTATGCGCGACCCCGCTGGCCAAAGTGCCGATCGATTCCATTTTTTGCGCTTGGAAAAATTGTTGCTGCAGATTTTCTTTGTCTTCTTCGGCTTGTTTGCGCTCTGTCACGTCCCAAATCACCCCCTTGACCTTAACTGGCTGCCCGGAGGCATCGCGGACCAGCTGTCCGCGGGCGCAAATATAATGAACGCTTTGGTCCGGCCAAACCACCCGGTATTCCACCGCATAACTCTGCCCGCTTGCGATCGTCTGCTGCAGGGCGGACTGAATGCTTTCCCGGTCTTGCGGATGCACAATATTAATAAATTCTTCGGCTGAACCATGAAAGCTTTCCGGATCAATCCCTAAAATACGGCAGACTTGGGCATCAAAAATCCGCAGATTCTTCCGCAACTCATAACTCCACACACCCATGCCGGAAGATTTTAAGGCAAGATCCAATTTCACTTTATCGGAAAGCATTTCCGCGATCATTTTTCTCCGTTCCGTGATATCCCGGATGAAAACCACCACCCCTTGCTGCCCCTGAAACCGCACCGGCGCGGCAGTGGTTTCCACCTCGACCGTTGTTCCATCCAAGCGAAGATATTTTTGTTCGGAAAACGGCACCGCGCCGCCCGGCATAGATTGCAGCTGCTTCACCCGCTCTCGAATCGTCTCGAAAGAATCCGGATGAAAAAAATCCCACATACTCTTGCCAATCAATTCTTCCGGCCGCGACGCGCCGAACAATTTCAAGGCCGCGGGGTTCAGATAGGTGAAATTCCCGCCGGACTTCATATAAATAGCGTCGGGAGCCATATCGAAAATCATTCTAAACCGCTCTTCGCTTTCGCTCAATAGGGCTTGCGCGCTTTTCCACTCGGTAATATCCTTAGCTACGCACACCAGCCCGCGCCGCGGAAGAAAACCTCCCAGTTTCGCTGAAGGGGTCAAATCATCTACCGGCGGCGAGCCTGCGGCCGCTTCAATCACCGAACAGCTTAAGAGAACCGGAATCGTGTCCCCGTCTTTAGTTTTCCAGGTTGCCTCAAATTGCCGCAACAATCCGTCCTGCTGAAACCGCAAAAACAATTCATCTTTCAAAGGAACATTTTTCGGGTCGGCAAACAACAAACTAACGTCCCGGCCGATAAGCTCTGACGGGGAATACCCCAACAGTTTTACCGTAGCTTTATTTGCCAAGCTGATCTTCGCGTCAGCTCCCAGCACAAATAAAGGATCGGTCATGCTGTTTAGGATGGTTTGGAAATAATGAATCATAAAGGGATAAGATTATTATATGCCGGATAAAATCCTCGGCAATTTAAAAGGCAGATATTAAACGTCCCCCGCGCAACTGCCCGCAGGCCGCGGGCATATCGCGACCGCGCGAGGCGCGCAAAGTGGCGTGAACGCCCCGGCGTTTAAGCTCCTGCTGAAACATCCGGACCTCCGCCGCCTCAGGCGTTTGATAACTAAACCCGACAACCGGATTATACGCGATCAGATTCATTTTAGCGATAATACCTTGGAATAATCTGGCTAATTGTCGGGCAGCTAGGGAAGTACAGGTGAGGTCTTTGATAAGCAGATATTCAAAAGTGATTTGTCGGTTGGTCTTCTGACAATAGGCCCGGCAAGCGGTCAGGAGTGCATTAAGGGGATACCGCCGGTTGACCGGCATCAGTTGATCCCGCAGTCCGTCGTCTGAGGCGTGCAGGGAAACCGCGAGTTCGAACTGCAAACCCTCATCGGCTAAACGCATAATCCCCGGGACAATCCCGCAAGTTGAAATCGTGATCCGCCGCGCCGCAATGTTCATGCCCCGCCGGTCATTCAAAATACGCGCCGCCTTAATGACCTGATCATAATTGTCCAGCGGCTCGCCCATACCCATAAAAACAATATGCGAAACCGGCCGATCTGGCAAGGTCCCATTCGCCTCTAAAACTTGGGCGATGATTTCGCCGGCGGTCAAGTCGCGGCGAAAACCCGGTTGGCCGCTCGCGCAAAACTGACAGCCGAACTTGCATCCGGCTTGATTCGACACGCAAACCGTGCTCCGCTTTCCGGCGGGGATAAGCGCGGTTTCCACGCTTTCGCCGTCCGGCCAAGCAAATAAAAATTTAACCGTTCCGTCGGATGAATGGAATTTTTGCGCCGCGATTGGCCTGCCGAGAATAAAATACGCGGATAAGTTTTGGCGTAATTTTGCCGGCAAGTCGGTCATGCCGCTGAAATCCCGGACTGACTTACGGTAAATCCAGTCCCAGATTTGCCCAGGCCGAAAAGCAGTTTCACCCTGATCGGACAACCAACCGGACAATTCGATATAATTCAAATCTAGAATATTGAGAAATTTAGACATTTTCCGGATCTGCCCGGGTTAGGGGGACTAAACCGCAGCCTCGGTAAACTCACCAATGCGCCGGAAACGTTGATAACGTTTTTCCAGCAACTCTTCCGGCGAGAGGCCGAAAAAGGCTTTTAACGATTTGAGCAGCGCCCGTTTCATATCCTGATAGACTTGTTCCGGATTTTTATGCGCCCCGCCTAAAGGCTCGGGAATTATCTCATCAATGATGCCGAATTTTAAAAGATGTTCTCCATTCAATTTCAAAGCTTCGGCAGCTTCCGGGGCTTTCATCGCGTTGCGCCATAAAATCGAAGCGCAGCCCTCCGGAGAAATGACCGAATAGTAGGCATGCTCGAGCATCATCACTTTATCCGCGACCCCGATCCCCAAGGCTCCGCCGCTGCCGCCTTCGCCGATTACCACCGAAATCAACGGCGTCGGAACCCGCGCCATATCCCGCAAGTTCTCCGCTATGGCCTGGGCCTGGCCGCGCTCTTCCGCGCCGATCCCCGGATAGGCCCCGGGCGTGTCGATAAAACAAATAACCGGCAAACCGCATTTCGCGGCCAAACGCATCAACCGGATGGCTTTGCGATATCCTTCCGGATGGGCGCAGCCGAAATTGCGCATAATATTTTCCGTAGTGTCCCGGCCTTTTTGATGGCCAAGCACCATAATTTTCCGGTCCCCCAAAGTGGCAAACCCGCCGACGATTGCCGTGTCATCCGCGAATTGGCGGTCGCCGCGCAGTTCGATAAAATCCGTCATGATCGTTTTAATATAATCCAAAGTGTATGGCCGATCCGGGTGCCGGGCAATCTGCACCCGCTGCCACACCCCGAGTTTGCCGTAAACCTGCTTGCGGACCTGCGCCAATTTTTCTTCCAGCCGTTTCAATTCCGGACCTAAAGGTATTTTGGAACCGGTGCCGAATTCGCGCAGTTCCTGAATTTTCCGTTCCAGTTCATAGATCGGACGTTCAAAATCGATGATACTCATGTTATCTCCGTCTTTATATGACACAAGACACAGGACACAAGTATTCTGTTTGCAAGTCCTGTTAGATTGAGGGAGCTTAGGCAGACCCCACAAAAAATTATCAAGACATAAACGACTTGTCCTTGTGTCTTGTGTCTTTTATGCCTCAATCCTGGATCTTCACCTTCGTCCCCGTCGGAATTAACGTGTACAGCTCCGTCACATCTTCATTGCGCATGCGCACGCAGCCTGCCGTCACCTGCTGTCCGATTTTATCCGGCTCCACCGTGCCATGGATCCCATATCCGTCGATATTAAACCCGAGCCACCGCGCTCCCAGCACATTTGCCGGACTTTCCGGCGGCACAACAATCCCTTTGTTAAACCAGACCGGATTCTCCAATTTATTGATGATCGTGAATTCTCCGACCGGCGTGGAATTGTTCGCGCCCGTTGAAACGCGATAGGTTTTAAACACCTCGTCGCCAACCAGCAAACGCAAAATGTTCTGCGATTTGTCGACGAAAATATGAAACGCTCCGGTCCACACGCGCAATTTTTGTCCCACCCGGATCACATTTCCCGAAAGATTATTCATCTTTTTTATCAAGTCAACCGTCGTCCCGTATTTTTTCGCCAAAGCGCCGAGCGTATCCCCGGGCTGCACATCATGCATCGCCGCGTAAGGCGATGGCCGGTTTTGCAAAATTGCCGCCATATTCACTTCTTCCAGGTCGCGCTGCACGGTTTCCGCTTGGGCATAATCCGGGCTTTTCTCCAGGATGTCCTGATAAATTTTCTTAGCCCCTTCGATATTGTTCTCTTGCCGCAGCTGTTTGGCTTGTTCATACAACCGCTGCGCGGTTTGGTCGGAAGCCAAAACCGTCGGAGTATCCGCCGGCGGTTTGGGCTTATGGCGGCTCAGAGCGAAACCCGCCCCGGCGGCCGCTAAAAGCGCTGCGACAATAGCAATGACAAAATTTCGATTCATAAGCGGCTCCCCCTTACCGGCAAAGCGCTGCGGCAAGCTTAGCGGCCGCCCGTGCTTTATACCGTATATAAAACATAAGAAAAAATAATCCCCAATACCGCGCCCACCAAAACTTGAAACGGCGAATGGCCGAGCAATTCCTTCAATCGGTTGCCTTCAAAACGCCCTTGGTAAACATCATCTAAAATCTGATTCAAAATCACCGCCTGTTGACCCGCGGCCCGGCGCACGCCTTGCGCGTCAAACATGGTAACCAGCGCGAACACCGCGGCTAAAGCAAAAACCGGAGAAGCAAACCCTAACTGCAATCCGCAGGTTGTCGCGAGCGCCGCCGCGCCGGCAGCGTGGCTGGACGGCATCCCGCCGGTTCCGATAAACCAACGAAAATTAAACCGCCGCTCCTGAATAATCCCCAAACACACCTTGATCGCTTGGGCCACCGCCCAAACGGTTAAGGTGATTAATAAAATGCGGTTATCGAAAAAATTCCCCAAAATATCCTCCGCCCGCGGCCGGCCGGGACCCTAAATCAGCATCAACGCCTATTGACTTCTAATCAAAATTGTGTTATTTTTATCAAACAAAGCTTTCCCCGGACAGCTATCCCGCTTAAATAAGAACATTATCTTATAATACCCAAAAATAAAAAGCAAGGCCTTTGCCGGAACAGGAAAAATATGCTCGCCAAAACATTTGCCTACGGAATCAACGGATTAGACGCTTATCCGGTCACCATTGAAATCGACTCCGGCCGCGGTCTTCCCGGCACCACCATTGTCGGATTGCCGGACAATTCTATCCGCGAAAGCCGGGATCGCGTGTGGACCGCGCTTAAAAACAGCGGTTTTACTTTTCCCACGCATAAAACAACCATCAATCTTTCCCCCGCGGACTTAAAAAAAGAAGGCGCGCATTATGATTTGGCGATCGCCGTCGGATTGTTAGCCGCCAATGCCGTGATCCCTGTTGAAATGGCGCGGCAATTCCCGTTGATCGGCGAATTATCTTTAGACGGACAAATCAAATCCGTGTCCGGAACATTATCCATGGCCATGGCCGCTCTTAACGAAGCTCAAACCGGTCTCATTGTCCCGTTTCCCAATGCCGCGGAAGCCGCGATGCTTAACCGCGTCTCGATTTATCCCGTGAAAACCTTGGCGGAAACCGTCGCTTTTTTATTAGATCCGTCCCTCATCCCGGCCCAGCGCGCTTCGCCCCTCTGCCCCGGACCCGCGGCAAATTGGGAAATCGATTTTCAAGAAGTGAAAGGGCAATCTTACGTCAAACGCGGCTTGGAAATCGCCGCGGCGGGCGGGCATAATATCATTCTCATCGGTCCGCCCGGCAGCGGTAAAAGTATGCTCGCCAAACGGCTGCCCACCATTTTGCCGGATATGACCCCGGAAGAAACTTTAGAAACCACGCGCATCCACTCGGCAATGGGACTGCTGCCTCTGGGACAAAGCTGGCTGGCTAACCGGCCGTTTCGCTCGCCGCATCACACCTCTTCCGACATCGCGATCGTTGGCGGCGGGTCCATCCCCCGGCCCGGCGAAGTCACCTTAAGCCACAATGGCGTGCTATTTTTAGACGAATTTCCGGAATTTCGGCGTCCGGTTTTAGAATCCCTGCGCCAGCCGCTCGAAGACCGCAACGTGACAATCGCGCGGGCCCTGCGCTCGATCCGTTTTCCCGCGAATTTTATGCTAATCGCGGCGATGAACCCCTGCCCCTGCGGCTTCTTCACTGACCCGCAAAAAGAATGCCGCTGCTCATCCATCCAAGTCCAACGCTATCTGTCCCGAATTTCCGGGCCGCTGCTGGACCGCATCGATGTCCATATACCAGTCAGCGCCTTGCGTACCGCGGAATTACTCAACGCTCCCGCGGCAGAAACTTCCGCGCAAATCAAACAGCGGACCGTTGCCGCGCGTCAACGCCAGCAAGAAAGATTTCAAGGAACCAACCTTTATACCAACGCGCAAATGACCGGCAAACAAATCACGTTCTTTTGCTCCTTGAAACAAGACAGCCGAGATCTCTTGAACCAAGCGATCGAGGAATTGAAATTATCCGCCCGGGCTTATGACAAAATTCTGAAAATCAGCCGGACTATCGCTGATCTGGACGGCGCGGCAGACATTTTACCGCCGCACCTCGCGGAAGCGATCCAATACCGGAGTTTAGACCGCAACTGGTGGGGATAAATATTCCCGGTTGTGTTTAACGCCATCCGTAAACTGCTTGCCGGGCCGGAGCGGCCGCGAAAACCAAAACTTCCCTTCGGCTTTCCCGCGCTCAAATTAAAAACGGCAACCCGGCAAACCATGCTTCCGGAAGGAAATTCCCCCTTACGTCCGCAGGAGCCGCTCAACCTCCCGCATCACCTCTTGCGTCGAAATATCCCGCAAGCAGGCGTTATCCCGTTCGCAGTCTTTTAAACGAAAACGAAAATAACAAGGCCGGCAGGGCAGCGGCTTAGTCATGTAAATATGCCGCTGCGGAACAAACGGAAACATCCCATAAACCCGCTCGTCCACCGGACCGAAGAAGGCGATGATTTTTTTTCCAAAAGCGTCGGCAAAACGCAGCAATCCCGTATCATTGCTGATAAACAAATCACAGCGGTCCACCAAAGCGATCACCCGCTCCAAAGATTCATTCAGCAAAATTTTGCAGGATTCCGGGTGCCGCAAATTGGCAATGATCTTTTCTGTTTCCGCCGCGTCTTTGCTCCCCCCGAACAGAAAAACTTTCGCGTTTTTCTCCTGGATCAACGCGTCGATCAGCTCGGCAAATTTTGCCGCGGGCCAGCGTTTCCGATAAAATTTTTCTCCCCAGGTCTCGCCGCCAAACGGCGCTACGCCGATCACCGCTTCCCGGCCGGAGGCAAACCCGCGGCAGCATTCCCGCGCCCATAAACGCGTCTGCGCGTTGGTATAAATTTCCAACTGAGTCTTCTCCGGAACCTGCCCCAAAATATGCAGCAAATCCAAATAATATTCCGCGACATGTTTGTCGTCAAAACCGTAGATGGATAATTTTTTGTTTAAAAAAAGCCCGCGCCGTTTATAATCCAGGCCTACCCGCCGGGGAATGCCGGCCGCGAGAGCCACCATGCCAAAAAACACATTCAAAGACAAATCAACGGCCAGATCGATTTTCCGGCGGCGTATGGATTTGATGAATGATAAATAGTTTCCAGCCCAAGCGAAAACCGATTTGGTTTTTAACGCTAAAAACGCGTCCCGCTCGTAGATAAACATCTGATCGATCAGCGGGTTATCCCGCAGGATCGGTTCGGTGCGTTTGTTGCAAAGATAATGAATCTTGGCGGCAGGAAAAATCCGGTGCAAATTGCGGATCAGGGGCGTTGAAAAAATAACGTCTCCGATCCCGTAGGGGTTCATGATGAGAATAGACCGCGGCGCGGTCACCGCCGGCGTTTTCCGCAGCCAGCGCAAGTCCCATCCATCCACCCACGCCTGAAAAAGTTTGCGCAGTACCCGGGTGTTAAACCGGTCGACGGACCAGGCCTGGTTCAGCCACGCCAAAGCTTTGCGCGGCTGACCGACGCGCAAAAAATCTTTTCCCGCTACGTAATAAAAATCACTCAAAAATTTCTTGTCCACGCTCATCTGCGGCAGCCATTTTTCCAATATCCGCTGCCGGGTCGGCTCTACGAACAAAGACGGGACTCGTCCTTCGGGCAAATTATGAACATGAATAACCTGCAGCGCTTCATTGTAATAATATACCGGGACCTGCCGCGCGGCGCGGGCAAAAAAATCCAAATCTTCTAACGTGCGTAAAACCTCGTCAAATAGCCCGACTTTTTCCAAACAAGCGCGCGACAACATCCAACTCGGCGGGCCGTTGAATAAGGACGCGGGAAATTTTTGTCCCACCGTCACGTACCCCGACGGAATTTCCATCGGGAAGATCAAACGGCGTTCGCGGCTTTGCTCCCAGTAATTCGTAAAAATCAACCCCGGCTGCGGCGACAATTCGGAAAACAACCGCGCCTGTTTCGCCAGCTTTCCGGGAAGAAATTCATCATCCGAATCCAAAAAAGCGATGAGTTCGCCCCGGGCCAGCCGCAAACCCGCGTTGCGCGCGGCTGACACCCCGCTCGTCACGGCCAAACGGTGGTACCGCACTCGGCTGTCGCAAATGGCCGCCAGCGTCGATTCGGTGTTGTCGGTGGAACCGTCATCGACAACAATCAACTCTAAATCCACGCCCTCCTGCATCAGAACACTGCGGACCGCGCGGACCAGCATCGAAGCCCGGTTATATGTGGGGATAATGACACTGATCATGACGGTAATTTCCGCGACAGCACTACTACCAGCGCGCTCAACAGCCAAAACAAAATGTTCAATTGCGCTGAATAAAATCCCGTGTCAAAAAAATCCATAATTAAAAAAGCCGCCAGCGCTGACCGTGCGCCGGTCAAAAGCAAATCCGCCCGCTCTTCTCCGTCGGGTTTGCACCGGTAGAACAGCGAAAAAATCAAACCCAGAAAAATAACACAACCGGGAATGCCGATTTCCGCGGCGGTTTGCAAATAAGTGTTATGCGCCTTATATCCCCAATACCAGCGTTTGGTTTTATCAAACTTTTTGACCGCTTGCGTATAGGTGTTTAGCCCGGAACCGGCGAGCGGGCGCTGGCGAATCACGGTCGCGGCTTCCCGCCAGAACATTTCCCGTCCGTGCAAATCGAATAAGCTTACCCGGTCTTTCATCGGCGGCAGGGTTCCGGCGGAAAAAGGGACCGCGTCAACTTCCGCCGCAGAAGCCCCGGATACGGGAACAGCGGCTTGATAACGGACCTTTAAGGACAAAGGCAAAAATACCATTAAAAAAATCAAAGTCATTCCCAGCCCCAACAAACAGCGGCGGGGTTTAACGCAGCACCAGATCCCGATCATCGCCAAAAAAGCGAACCACGCCCCGCGCGAGAATGTCATGCCCAGATTGATGAAAGACAAAACCGTGCTGATCAATAAAAAAACCCAAAGCATCCGCTCCGGGCCCAACCGGACGTTAATCGGATTGCGGGAAAAAATTTTTTTTGACGAATAAAAGGTCAAAAGCGCCAGGGAAATAAAAATTTCGACGAGTAAATACGATCCGAAATTATTCGGATGTCCCAAACATGACCCGACCCGCCCTTCCATCAACGGCCGTCCCCGCAAAAAATCTTTTCCGGTAAAAAACTGCGCCAGACCGGAGAGGTTAACGCATAAACCGGACAACCCGCCGCAAAACAAAAAACTCCCCAGCCGACTTGCCGGACCCATCACTTCGATGAACGCGAAAAACAATAAACTGCGTTCCACAACTTTACAGCCCAAAGCCGACCAGCTGCGTCCGGGAATGATGCTGAACACGGCGGAAACAAAACACGCCCAAAAAAATAGCGCTAACCAAAAATTCCGGCCCGTATCCGGCGGGCGCACTGCCGCGTAAAACCTTTGCCAACGCTCTTTCCCCGGTAAACCGCGGGCTCCTATGCCGCTGCCCGAGAGACGGACGATCCGTTTTAACAAAAAGAAAAAAACCGCCAACCCCATAAAAACTTCCGCTAACGCCAAGGAAATCGGCAGAAAAAAAATCAGCGCTCCTAACGCGCCGCAAATCAATAAATCAAATGGTTGCATATCGATCCCCCATTAAAGATCCCGCCGTCAGGGTTCTTTTACCTCAAAAATACAGCCGGCCGTACCACCCGATCTCGTCCATCAATGCCCAAAGACAAATCCCCCAAGTGTAAGCGCTCATGATGCAATACATTGTTCTGCACTGCCGCAGATCTTCTAAAGCCCAGGCCAAATAATAGCAGACAAAAGGCGCGAAGAACAATGTCAACCGCTCGCCGGTAAACGGATATTTATGGAAAATACCCAAAACAAAAAGCGCAGCAAAAACGAGCAGTCCCAGCGATTCTACTCGGTTAACCGTAAACCCGTTGGCTTTGAAAGCGTTCCAGCCGCGACGGAACAACGTGTAATATGCTAAAGCCACAAACGGACTAGCGGCCCGCGGCAAGGCCTTGGTCGTCCCCCACCAGGCGGTCGCCAGACGTTTGGCGCCCTCGCCGAACGACGATAAAAATCCGCCTAAGGAATCGACGCGCACAAAATAACTATGCCAATAATCCAGGCCGGGCGTGGTAATGGAAAAACGCAAATCGATCCAATAAAAACAAACCGAAACCGCCAAAAACGATACCGCGGCATAAAAAAATAAAGACGCGTCTTGTTGACGGATGAATTTTTTCCAAAGCAAATGAGCCGGAACAATCCAGGCAAAAATCAGCGCGGCGTAAGAAAAAAACATTAAAAACGGCAGAGCAACGACCCACAACAACTCTTGCCGCGGCGCCGGCGCCCCCGGATTTTTCCAGCGTAAAAAATAAAGCGCGTAAAGCGCCGCTGCCAGCACATCCATCGAGTAGGGTTTAAGCTCCGCGGCGTAATAAGTCAGACGATAACTCGCGACAAATAACAATCCGGCAGTCAAACGCGCGGATAAACTCGGCAATTCCCGCCGGTAAATACCGATCCATAACCCTGCCGCGCCGATCATACAGAGAAAAGACGGAAATCGCAAAGCCACGGCGGAAAAATGAAACAACCCGGCGGTGTATTTGATCAAAGCCAGATAAATCCGCGGAAAAGACTGCACCGGATCCAAAACTTTAAACAACCGGCCGTAAGAATGCCAGCCGATGTTGCGATAAACATACCATTCATCTTCCCAAAGATGCCGGTTCGAGAAAAGATGCGCGGCCGCGATGAGCAAAAAAATCCCCCCCAGCGCGCCCATCCCCCAAAGCTCTGATTCCCGATCCTTTGGCTTAGACAAATCTTTAGCCGGCATCTCTGATCCTTTTTCGCCATTCCCAAAACCCGTACCATCCCGAAGCCGATACGATGGCCATCAACGGGACCACCGGCGCGCGAAAGCGCGGACCGCCCCATAAAGCTCCGCCCAGCGTCGCCGCGTAAAAATACCCGATCAGCAAAAGCACAAACCACCTGCGCGGGTCTTTTCCCACCCGGAACAAACCTAAGATAAATCCCGCAAACACCAGAGCCAGAAACGGATAAGCATAGCATTGTCCCAACCTGGTGAGTGGTTTACATCCCCAATATTTAAACGACAACGGTTGGGTAAACAACCCCAAAGTAGCGCGCGCCGTCACACTGATATAATAAACAACCGGGCCCCTGCCAGCCGTCTGCGGATCCTGCAGGCGCATATAATCCCTGCCATAACTTTTATAAATGCCGCTGATTTGGCTCGTCGCGCCTTCGATGGTGCTGAATCTTATGTCGTTCAACTGGATATGATTTCGATATTGCCATAAGCCTAATAGGCTATAAACCAAAGCGAAAAATAGCAATGCCTGTCCCAGGCCTTTGAGCCAAAACCTCCAGCCCTGGATCAGAAGAATGAATACCGCGACAAATCCGCCCAAATAAAAAACTATGGGCCGGATATAAACCGCGGCAGATAATACCAAAGCCGCGCTAAACAAATCCCGAGTTTTTCTCTGCTGCACATAACGTAAAAACAGCCGGACAAATAACGTGAACAAAAATATAAACAAAGTCTCGGACATAATCATCAAGGACGATACCATGATCGTCGGGTCGAACAAGACCAACAACCCGGCAGGAGGTCCTAAACGGCTTTCGATCCGTCCGGCTATCTGCGAGGTCAGCCAAGCTGTGCCTAAGCTCAAAAGGATCTGCGCCAGAATCACGCCGGAGTACGGCAGACGGCACCAGCCGTTTAATACCGCGATAAACAACGGATAACCCGGAGTACGGTACTGTTCATAACGGAAACTTTTGCCATTGTCTTGGGGGATCGCGAAAACCCCTTCTTGCGCGATCATCCCGGCGCTTTGCATATACAATAAAGAATCATTTTCAAATTTGCCTTGCGGGGCGTAAACAGACGTGAAAATCCAGAGGCCGAGTTTGATTAAAACTGCCGCGGCAATTAAACAATAAAATAATTTTTTTCGCATGGGTGAGTTTGCCATCCTATAGCTTCCGGCAGGCTAATTGCATCCGTTCCCATTCGCCTGGCAAGTCGGACAAGTTCCCGCGGCTAAGCAATAGATAGCGCCGGAACCAAGCGCGACATTTTGCGTATCCATGATTAAAGACCAACCCGTGCCATTGGCCCGGCAGGTCTCTTGGTCAACACCGACGGAAGAACACTGAAAGGTGATTTTCGCGGGGACCAGATACAACCCTAAAGCGTTATTAATGGCGTTCAAATCGCCTAAATCTCCCACTTGATAGGTCCCGCTTTTCGCGCGGTGCAGCTGCAGAGCTTCCCAGATCATTTTTAAATGCGAAATCGCCTGTTTTTCATCCGTGCGATTGATGGTCTTGACAAAACTCGGAATGCCAAAAGCAATGATCATGCCGATCAAAATGATCACCACCAGCACCTCTGTCAAAGTGAATCCGCGGGACGCGCTCTTTAAGGAATTCATAATCTCCTTCCACCGGCTGACTACCAATCCGCCCGGAATCCCAATTGCCGGCATAAAACGGCGTTACAGCCGCCAACGCCGTTGGCTCCGCCTTGGCAGACAACGCGTCCATCCGGCAAAACATATAACGTATAACGGTTGTCCTTTTCTGCCAATTTGGCCAGCCATTTTTGATTTGTCCCAGTACCCGGCGACGGGCATTGAATATCCGTGGCTCCGGCCCCGTTCAAATCTATGCTTGCAAAATGTTTCGGCGCCGGGATATCAATATCGAGATCCGTGATCGCTTGGCCGTAGCCTCCGGTTTGCCGAAAATGATCGAGCTGAGCGTCGAGCACGGAAAGCAAAAGTTGCCTCGCCTCGCGCGTTTTCGTCCGCTCAAAATAAATTTGATACGTCGGGACGCCAATTGCCGCGAAAATACTTAAAATAATTATCACCACCAAAATTTCCGCGAAAGTAAATCCGATTTTTTGTGTGTTGCTCATACCTTTCCCGATTGCGCTATTATTCCCCAAATTTACCCGGCCGCTGGCGGCAGTATAACATTCCCCGCAGCTGCCAGCATCAATTTTTATCAGAATGGACAGGCCCAAAAAACTGTGCTATAAATTGTGCCGTTATGGAAACAACGTCCACCCCCATGCTCCAGCAGTATCACGCTCTCAAAACCAACCATCAAGATTGTATTTTATTTTTTCGGCTCGGCGATTTTTATGAAATGTTTTATGACGACGCCAAATTGGTGTCCCGTCTGCTGGACCTGGTGTTGACCTCGCGCGGCAAAGGCACGGACCACGCAGTGCCGATGTGCGGGTTTCCGCATCACGCCGCGGACAATTATATCAGCCGATTGGTTAAAGCGGGACATAAAATCGCGATTTGTGATCAGCTGGAAGACCCGGCTTTGGCCAAGGGATTGGTCAAACGCGACGTGACCCGGATCATAACGGCCGGGACCTATCTCGACGAAAACAGCCCGGCTAACCGCCATATTGTCAGCCTCTGTCCCAATCAAAAAAATATCGGGTTCGCCTTCATTGATCCGACCGAAGGCACGATCCACGCGAATGAATATCCGATCGGCTCCTCCCGCATGACGGAATTGATCGGCAGTCTATCCGTGCAGGAATGTCTGTTCCCGGACACCGCGGAAGAATCGGTGCGGGCTTTGTTCCGGATGCCGCTGTTGGCCGGACGCCGCGTTCTCTTAAGTCCAAACGCGGCTTGGAGTTTTAACCCGGATATCAGCCGCAATACTTTGCGGGAACATTTTGGCGTCCACAATTTAAGCGGCTTCGGGCTGGAAGATAAACACTCAGCCATTGCCGCGGCCGGCGCATTGTTGGAATATTTGCGGCAAATGAATAAACAGCCGCTTAAACATATTGACCGGCTTTCCCTATATATTGATGAAGACACCGTATTCATATCTCCGGCCGCCCGCCTCGGCCTGGAACTCGATTCGCTCATTGAAACCCTAGACCGGACTGTGTCGCCTTTGGGTCGGCGGATGTTCCGGCAATGGCTGTCGCATCCTTTAAATAATCCCGAGCGGATCAAGGCGCGGCAACACGCCGTCAAAGTCCCTCGTCCCGACGTCAATACCCAGCGCGATCTGGAAAATCTCTTGTCCGCAGTGCCGGACATTGAAAAAAATATTTCCCGCTTGAGTTGCGGGTACACGCATCCCAAGGATTTGTTGGCCTTGCGCAACACCTTGGACTTGGTCCCGCGGTTGCGGCAACTGACGATGCCGCTCGCCGAACAGAATTCCTTGTTTACGCTCGAAGATATTCCGGATCTGCGCCAACTCTTGACCACGGCCGTCAACCCGGATATGCCGATCGGCCAACCGGAAGGCCAGGTCGTGCTGGCAGGATATGACAAAGAACTCGACGAGTTGCGCGATTTGCAGGCCCATGGCCGCGAATGGCTGGCCCAGTTTCAGAAAAATGAGATCAAGCGCACGGGGATCAATTCTCTTAAAGTCGGATTCAACCGGGTGTTTGGTTATTATATTGAAATTACCAACGCGCATAAAAACGCGGCGCCTGCCGATTATATCCGCAAACAGACCTTAGTCAACGGCGAGCGGTATATCACGCCGGAACTCAAGGAATACGAGGAGAAAATCCTGACTGCCCAGGAAAAAATATTAAAAATCGAAAACCGGATCATTGGCGTTTTGCGCGCCGCGGTCTTGAACAATACTCCGGCCTTGCATCAACTCGGGCATTCGTTGGCGACCTTAGATTGTATCTGCGCTTCGACCCGGCTCGCCGGAGAACAAGGCTATATCTGCCCGGAGATTGATGAAGGCACGGTCATTGATATTAAGGAAGGCCGGCATCCGGTCGTCGAGAAAATCGCGGCCGAGGCGTTTGTGCCGAATGACACGTTACTGGATTGCGCCGAAAATCATCTGATCATCTTAACCGGGCCGAACATGGCCGGGAAGTCCACCTATATCCGGCAAACCGCGATTTTGGTCATCATGGCGCAGGCCGGATTGTTCATCCCCGCGGTGTCGGCGAAGATCGGCGTGGTCGACCGGGTGTTCACCCGCATCGGCGCGCATGACGATATTGCCAAAGGCCAAAGCACGTTTATGGTCGAGATGAACGAAACCGCGGACATCTTGAATAATTTGACGGGCCGCAGTCTCGTCATTCTCGACGAGATCGGCCGCGGCACGAGCACCTTTGACGGGTTGAGTCTGGCCTGGGCCTTGGCCGAGCATTTGCAAACCACAAAAGCCCGGACTTTGTTTGCTACGCATTTTCATGAACTGACCGCACTTGCCGACGGGCGCACTGGAATTAAAAATTATAATGTCGCGGTCAAAGAATGGCAGGACGAAGTGATTTTTTTGCACAAGATCATTCCCGGCAGCGCGGATGACAGCTACGGTATTTATGTCGCGAAATTAGCCGGCATCCCGGCGCCGGTCATTGCCCGGGCAAAAAAAATCCTGACGCAATTGGAATTGAAACAGGATCTAAAATCCTCGCTGACCGGACAGGCGGCGAAAAGCGAGGAACAGTTTAACCTGTTCACGGCGGCGACGGATTCTATCGCAGAAAAATTAAGACAGTCGATCCTGGAGATCGATATTGAATATTTAACGCCGATTCAAGCGTTAAACAAACTCGCGGAATTACGAAGGATCGCAGATCATGAAAAAAGTTAAGAAAATATCACTGATAAAACTTCTATCAAAAATCCGACCGTCAAATATCCATAAAGAAATAAATTTTGGCAAACCACAAGGCAAAGAAATTTGGTAACATATTCAGCAGCGATAGACCACACACTTATGTCAAAAGTCACAATCCTCTCTCCAGAAGTCATCAGCAAAATCGCGGCCGGCGAGGTCGTGGAGCGGCCGGCGTCTGTGGTTAAGGAACTTCTGGAAAATAGTTTAGACGCCGGCGCGGACCGTGTTGCGATCGTGTTGGAGGAAGCGGGGAAAAAATTGATCCGTGTCGAAGACAATGGCTGCGGGATTGATCCCGGGGATTTGGACCGATTGTTCCACCGTCACGCGACCAGCAAAATCCAGACCGCGGATGATCTATTTGACATTCACTCGCTCGGCTTCCGCGGCGAAGCGCTTTACAGCATCGCGGCGGTCGGCGACGTGACCTTGCAGACCAAGACCGCGGATTCCGATTCCGGCTGGCTCGTCCATACCCGCGGCAGTGAGCGACTCGCGAAAAAACCCTGCAATTTCGCCGGGACCGGAACGATCATGTCCGTCCAGGAATTGTTTTTCAACACGCCGGCCCGGAAAAAATTTCTGAAAGCCGACACAGCGGAATTGAATCAAATTTTGCATATCTTCATTCCCTACGCGATTAGCCGGCCCGGGTGCCGGATGAAACTCGACCATAACGGCCGGACTCTTTATGATCTGGCGCCGGCCGACAATTTGCCGGCCCGCCTGGCGGAAGTGCTCAACATCGAACGAAAAAATCTGTTACACAACCATCACTATTTCGGCGACACAAAAACCGACATCGAGCTCATCTTAGGCGACATTAACCTGGCCCGTCCCCGGCGTGATATGCAGTATATTTTCGTAAACGGCCGGCCCGTGCAAAACAAGGCTATCACCTTTCACGTCAATCAAGTCTATCGCCTGCTGCTTCCCGGCGAAGTCGCGCCCGTGTTCGCAATTTTGATCAACCTGCCGCCGGAGGACGTTGACACCAATATCCATCCGACCAAACGGGAAGTCAAAATCAAAAACGAAAGCGCGTTGGGCGGCTTGCTGAAAAGTTTTTGTGAACAGGTTTTGATGACTGGAAGCAAGGCCAAATCCGTAATTTTCGAATCACCCGCGGCGGCTCCGACACCGGACAGCCCTCGACTCTACGAAACAATAGACGGAAAGCCGACAGACGCGCCCGAAGTGCGCGAAGACACGGCGGTTTATCGGGCCACGACCCCGACCACGGAATATTCTTATCCCAGGACCCGCGACGCGGCCCAGGAACAAGCCGAATTTTTTACTGCCTTAAGCGAAAAAACCGCAGCCGCGTCTTCCGGAAATTTGCACGAAACACTCCAAGCCGGACATTATCTCGGCGCGTTTCAAAACAAATATCTGATCTTCGCGTCCGGAGAAAGTTTATTGTTCGTCGACCAACACGCGGCCCAGGAACGCATCCTCTTCGAACAACTGATCACGCAGATGCACAAAGGCCAAATCGAAGTGCAGCAATTGCTCACTCCGATCTTGGTCAAATTGTCGCAGCCGGAAATTTTATTATGGGAAGATGCGCAGAAAATTTTGGAAGAATTGGGATTTTCCACGACTCTGTTCGACAATGAAACCGTAGGAGTGCACAGTTGTCCGGTTTTGCTCAAAAACGCCGACCAAGTCGTGCGTGAACTCTTGGCCGGCGGCACCCTGGCCCGCGTCGACCACGAAACATTAGCCCGCCGCGCCTGCCGCGCCTCGGTCATGACCGGCGAACGCCTGACTCCCGAACAAACCGTTTACCAGCGCGGCCAGCTTTTAGCCTGCCTCAACCCCTTCACCTGCCCCCACGGCCGCCCCACTGTAGTCGAGCTAACCATAACGGAATTAGATAAATACTTCCTGCGCTAACCTTAGCAGATCCGGGATCTACCACGGTCACTGCGGCCTTTTTTTGAGCAGGCTGAATGTTTAAGCCGTACTCGGAAAAAGTCGTGACTTTTTCCGAGTACGCCGTGAGCCACCATCTTTGCAATCTTTGCAAACCAGATCTATTGACAGGGTATCATAAAAATGGTATATTTTTTATACCATGAAAGAGTTCGAATATGATCATCAAAAAAGTTTATCCAATTTGAAGAAACACGGAATAAACTTTGAGGAAGCTCAAAGGCTTTGGGATGACCCGGATTTGGTCGAGATCCCGGCCCGGCTGGAGGATGAGCCGCGATTCCTGATAATCGGAAAACTAAATGGGAAAACGTGGGTCGGGGTCATTACTTATCGGCGTGATCGGATTCGGATTATATCCGTTCGACGTGCCAGCCCCATCGAGGAGGCATTTTATGAAAGCTAAACAATTCGACGCCCTGTTCGATGCGGGGAAAGACGTGACAAGGTATTTGGATTTGGCGAAAGCGCGGCGCGGCGGCCAGGAAATCAAACGCGTTAATGTGGATTTTCCCGTCTGGATGCTCAACTCGCTCGATCGGGAAGCCGGTCGTCTCGGCATTACGCGGCAGGCAGTCATCAAAGTTTTAGTCGCTGAACATTTTCATGCCGCGATGCAAAAGAATTAACTTGGAAATACGACGGAAATCCGAAGAAGATCCGAAATTTTTCCGGCGGCTTACCGCAAAATACCCAGATACTCAATGAGCACCTCGGTCGGATTCGGCGGACCCCAAAACAAACCGGCAACCGCCCGATTGCCCCGGAAAGGGTTTCCGACGTCCAACCTTGCCAACACAACCCGTCCCCAAAAGAAAAACACCAAAACAACCGCCACAAACTTCATCCTCCGCCGCGGCTTTTGCGTCCGCACCGGCGTGGATGAGGATTGCACTGTCGACCCGTATGGAGAGGCACCGGTCGGATTGTCTGATAAAGAGCCGTCGGCGTCGCCGCTCAAAGTAAGAACGTCGTTCTCGGTAATTCGCGCAATGTTTTTTTCCTCCAGGACCATTTGAATGGCCATCGCCCGTTCTTTTTTATAAGGCATTTTTAATTTTTCAAAAACCATTTTGACTTGCCGGGCCACCGCGTTATCGTTTGTCTCAATATCAGCCTTGATCCGCTCCAACATGGCCCGGCTGCTCAACGCTGTTGTTTCAGGCGATAACCCGCGAACTTGCTCCCCGGCTTTTGCTTGCAGAAGCGTCCATTGATCATGGCTCACTTGATCTTGGCAAGACGCGACGCCTTTCAAGATTGCCTCAATTTCTTCCGGCGTGCGGCACTTTGCCAGCGCTTTGATCGCCGCAACAACTCTTTTCCGGGGCGGCGCTTCTGTTGGTTCACCGATTTCCGCGGCCGGATGCTCCTCCCCCGCTGCTGATCCTTTACCGTGTTTTTTCTTTTTTCCGTGTTTTATCTCCACAGCGCCATAATCATCGCTGGCGCCCGAAATGGCCACTGTCTCTTCGTCGACTTTCAAATCCTCTTCTTCGTCATCCACAACGGGCATCCACCCATCCACCGCGGCGGTTTCAAGACCGGTCTCGTCTTCCTCACCCGGGGCCGGCGTTGGCTCCCGGCGAGTTTTGAAAATTTCTTCCGCGGCGAGCAGTTCCGCTTCGCTGACCCCGCTGATCCGCGCTAATATACCCAACATCATCTGTATGTGATCGTTCGCCAAATCATGTCCTTTAATCACGAACCAATGCGCGATTTCGCTTAACCGCGACACGAAGACCATGTCTTCTTCAATGGTTCGGGCCGCTAAAATCCGATACACGTGGACCGGCCGGGTCTGCCCGATCCGATGAACGCGGAACATCGCTTGTAAAAATTCCTGGAACGTCCACGGGATATCGACAAAAAGTACGTGATTCGCGGCCTGAATATTCAGCGATTCGCCGCCCGTGCCCAATGTCACAATCAAAACTCCTCTCCCGGAAAAAGCGTTAAATCGGCTTAATTTTTCCTGCCGCTCCGCCGCGCTGTCACTGCCGGAAATCATGACACACGCTTCGGGATAATCCCGGGCTAATACCGCGTGAAGATATCGCGCCACTCCTACATACCGCGTGAAAACCAGCGATTTTTCTTCCTGGTCCGCGGCGCGGCCGACAATCTCACCGACCTTGTTGTATTTCGCGTTTTGCGCCATGTCCATATCCGGATCTTCCTCGCCCGCGGTGGCCAACCCGACGCTGATCGCGGCCTGACGCAACTTTTCCATTTTCATGAGCATCACAATCCACGGGGTCAGCCCAAGCCTGCCCCGCACCCAGAGATGAAATTGATCGCGTGTTTCGTCATAAAACCGTCGATGTTCTTCCGGCAGATCAACATACTCGTTATGAATTTCGACCGGCGGCAGATCACCGGCCACGTCAATTTTCAACCGCGCCAACATAAACGGGGATATATCTCGTTGAAACGCGAACGGGTCGCGGCAACTTTGCTTAAACGCACCCAAGGACGGAAACAATTCCGGGGTCAACCAATGAAACAGATAATACAATTTTTTCAGCCGCCGTCCGACCAAAGGCGTCGCGGTCAGCAACAATTGATGTTCCGCTTGAAAATCCATGACCGCGTTTGTCTGTAACGTATCGTTGCGGATCCGGTGGGCCTCGTCGACAATGATAAAATCGAAAGGAATGGCTTTCAATTGCGCCCGCAAGCCGGAATTGTCCGAGCGCAAGGCTTCATAATTGACGACCACAAACGTCGCCGCAGCCAGATCTTCCCTCGACGAGTCTTTTCCCCAGACCCAAACCGCGCCCGGTTCTACGTCGAGCGAATCGCGAATCTCGATCTCCCACCATTCCATGGCGCTTTTCGGACACACCACCATAATTTTCGGCATTCTGTCCGTCCGGCAATTGACCGCCGCCGCGATCGCGGTCAATGTTTTCCCAGTGCCGCATTCATCGGCCAATAAAAACTTTTTCCGTTCCAATATTCTTTGAACCGCTGCCAATTGAAACAGCCGCAGAAGTTTTTTCAAAGGCCGATGCAACCGATAACTTCCCAAAGATTTAAAATACCGGCTGACGTTTGCGTAAGCCAAACGCAACAATGGCGCGTTGCTCTCATCCGCGGCTTCCTGATCCAAATCCGCGGTCAATTCCGCCAAAGTGCAATCCGCTAACAGCGCGTAAGTGCGTTCGATCAACACCGCGGTGAACCACTCCACATCGCTGGTCTGAAACGGCAATTTTTCGCCGAGGTCGCGGTTTCTTTGCCAAAATTCACCCCGCGGCAAAGGCGCAGTCACCAAGGCCTGTTCTTCTTCCGTGAGCGTCACCAATCTTCTCAACAGCGCGTCTTGCGTCGCCACACTCCGGATACAAAATACCTTTGCCAAAACCGTGTATCCATGAACCAACCCATAAGTCCGAACAACACTGCGAATCATATCCGAGTTCAACTCCATGCCCAATTCTTCCTGCTCAACCAGGGCAAAGGCATCAGGGTCAACCCTATGCAAAATGATTCCCTCGGCGTCGCAGACCGCCAGCGGCCGGCCGTTATGAAACACAGCGGTCAAGTCCTGGCGTCCGGCCAACTCCGGTTTATTTTGCACAAATCGGCCGTGCGCAACCATCACGCCGCCGGTTTCGTCGGCACGGACATTGGCGAACGCGCCATTCGGCGCATATGTGACAAGTTCCGAACGCGGCCCCTCGCCTGCCGCGAAAATATATCCCTCCGGCACAAACCGGCCGCCGCGCAAATGCGCGAACGCGTAAAACGCGTTTCGCGCTTGCGGCGTGTTTTCCCAGATCAGACAGCCGCCCGCGTCATAAACATACATGAACATCCCGTTACGGCGAACCGCAGTCAAACCGTTCATCCCGCCTAAGGACTCAAGCTGGAATATGCGATCACAAATTTTTAACTCCCCCTGCGGGGCAGTATTGACATTGATCACCACGCAGTCCGGATGCCGGGTCAAAACCCGGCGCGATACTCCTTCCGGTGAAGCCCATACCAATTCCCCGCCGGATAATTTGCCGTTTTCCATAACACCGCCGACATAGACCGCGCGCATTGTCAAATTCTCCGCCGCCGCCGGGTCAAACCAAATGATCTGTCCCTCTTTGTCATAAATCCGGACAATCACGCCGGCTTTGCGTTCCATAGTGACATCTTGGGCCAGCTCATATCCTTGTCTCTGCTTCCAGAACAATCGCCCCAAAATAAACAATCCTCCTTCTTTGGTCAACTCCACGTTGCAAATCAACGCGTCCGGATAAAGTTTAAGATCCTCTTCGCTCAATCGGGCAGGAAACGCGCCGACATATTCACCGCCGACGCGCTTGCCTTCCACAATGGCCGCGTTGACATACACCGCGTTGGCGGATTGATCCGTAGGCTTGGCATAAACTTCCTCTCCCTCCGCAGTCACGACCTTCACATATTCCCCGGCCGATTTAAGGATGACAACTGATCTGCCGATCCACGGAAGTTGATATTGCAAAATCGATTCCCCGCCGATATGCAAAGCCCCGGCCGCGCCTTTAATCCCATAGCCAAAAGCAGCGAAATTGGCGCAATGTCCCAGCGCCTCCCGTCCCGGCCCCTTGGTCGCGCTGATATAGGGAACCAGAGTCCCGCTGATGAGTTTATAGCCGCGGTTAAAAACCGCGTCGCGATAGACTTGTTGCGGACGGACAACCAATTTGTCCCGGTTGCGGCGCTCGCTTTCTTGGGCGCATTCCAACCCAAAAAAATCCAGCATCGGCGCGTCAAGAACAAACAACCGGCATTCCGCGTCCGCCTGATAAAAGTCATGCGGCACCCAATACAAAAACGGAATCAAAGCGTCCATGCTGTTATGCCCTTCAGGTTTTTCATAACACAAAACCAGGAGCCGGCGGCATTCCGGTCTTTGTTTGCGCAAATTCCGCAAAAAATAAAAGGCCTTTCCGTCCAGCGGTTCCCGGCGGGCATATTCAATCCGCGCCGCGTCGAAAGCCACAGCCGTCTCCTCCATAGTCGCGGTCGATATCCCCCGGACTGAGCGGCTTTCATTCGCAACAACCCTCAGCCCGTAAAAAATAAACCCGCCATAAACAAGAACCGTTTCTTGAGGCCAGTCACTCAAACCAGCGGACAGACTGCGCGGCAGACTCAAATCTATTGTTTCTTTGGCGTTCGCGGGATCGAACGGGACAGAAGCCGGCAAACTTCCCTTCGAGCTTCGGCGCTGTGCCTCCAGCATCTTATTAATCATCTCAAAAGGAAGAACCGGACTGGAACAATTCTGACCCGCGATGAAACGTTCCATCTGACCAACCACAACATTGACACCGGACGTATTAATGATGCCCACATAGGCCAAAAATTTCCCGGTTTTCAAAGAACGAAAATCCAAACCACTCTGTTCTTCATAGACATGAGAAAAAACACCCAAATTTTGCATGCCGGCCACAAACGCGCCGCCTTGTGTACTGACGTCGATATAATATACGGATGTGACGCCAAAATGTTGGATCAGCAAAACATGAATCAAAGCCATCAATTTTTTACGCCGATAATCCCTATGGGTGTGTTGGAATTTGATATATAAAACGTCCCCCCTCACGCGATATTCTACCCGCGCCAAAGGAGACAGTTGACCCGGCATTTTAATGATCAAATGATTTTCGAAATCGAAATTCTTAGCCACAACCTCAATCACATTAACCCCATGGACCCTGCCCCATATGTCCAATCCCGGCCGCAGCGTTGCCGATAAAGTCGACTCCGCCGGCGATGCGGCGAGATAAATCCCCGGATCTGTCATGAGAAGGCTGTTCAACTTTTTAACCATAAGTTGATAATATATGTCCCCATTAAGCATCAAAACAAATACGTCTGCCGCCTTGGTTACAAAATCCTCCCAGTATGTTCCGGAGACCTTAAAATACGCCTTTCGTTCTCTCAACAGTTGGAGCATGACGCGCTCGCTGTCATATCCGGCATGACGAAGATCGATCCAAGTTGCTTTGTCCCGCGGATTTTCGGAACTCAGCAACACCGACAATTCCAAGTCAAACCACTTTGCAACCAAATCACTGGGCTCGCCAAGAAACCTATTGAAATCAAACCCCGTTGTCCCCCGGGGAATGGATATATCAACTGATCTATCAATCGTTACGCGCGGGCGAACAATTTCCGTTTGCTCCCATAGGGATAAGCAGTCCCGGATCATGCCAAT
>JADFXQ010000001.1:184020-187318 GCA_015233495.1 Candidatus Omnitrophota bacterium
GGATAAACCGCGCCGTCAGTGTGCCGGAGTTCTTCACACTGCGTCCGGATATCGTTTTCAGTCTCCGCGCATCCGCAACGGTTTTCCTTTACTTCCCGGTCAATGAGATATTCCCTGGCTTCGTCTACAGTTAATAAACCAAGGTCTCGCCGAGCTGTTTGATATTCGCCGCAATAAATTCGGTTTTCCCAATTCCGATCGAACTGCCCATGATTACCGCAAATTAAAAAATGTTTTTCGTTATTCACATAAATCACAACAACTGCGTGTATGGTCCCGTGACTTTCCGAAGAGTCATCCAACTTTAATAACATTTCCATTTCACACCGGTTCGGACTTTCGCCATCCGTGGCCAGATGATACCGTTGAGACAAGACTTGGGATAAAATATAAGAATAGTGGATACACCGACGGGTCATGCTCGGCCACTTAGCGCCCACGATATTAAACAGAATCGATTCCAATTCCCGGCATCCCAACCGGACCGCTTCCGCGTCGAACGCGGCAGGTGAGGAGCTCGGCGGCTCATCGGCAGGTCCGATCACGTCCTGAATACGGCAAATCCGATTAACTTCCGCGGTTTCCGCGACGACACATTGAGCGGCACATTTTGGGGCACACGCGGCCATATTCCCAGAATCGGAAATAAAACCGCAACTTAAACGCGACGAAGCAACTCTCCTTCGCAATTCTGCTTCCGTATCGCACAACCCGCAGGGGTTCTCGCTACAAGCTTGCCGAATCAGATATTCAAAGCCTTCCTCAACCGTCACCAGGCCGAGTTCCCGCAACGCGCTCGTGTACTCGCCGCAATAAATTCTATTTTGCCATGCGGCGTCGAATTGGGCATAATTCCCGTCGATCAAAATACGTTTTTTATTTCCGAGATAAACAACAACCACCACATGAGCGATGTGTTGACC
Source organism: Candidatus Omnitrophota bacterium (assembly GCA_015233495.1). Lineage (GTDB taxonomy): Bacteria > Omnitrophota > Gorgyraeia > Zapsychrales > Zapsychraceae > JADFXQ01. The sequence continues at coordinate 184,944 of JADFXQ010000001.1, forward strand.
GTCGGAAGGTTCATTCAGCTTCAATAAGATTTCCATTTCACACCGGTTGGGGCTCACTCCGTCTGTTGCCAATGAACATCGTCTGGCTAAAAACTGGGACAAAATAAAAGAATAATGAACGCAATGTCGCGACGTATTCGGCCAGAGCCCGCCAACGATAGGAAACAAAACCGGCTCCAATGCCCGACATACGGCGCGCACTTTGTCGCTCAGCAGCGCAATACGAATAAATGGTGTCAGATCTCCCGATCCGGTTGGCACACATGAACTTGCAGCCATTTTTGCCGGACCGATAGATGTATCGACGCTCAAATAACGCGTGTCGCGACGCTTCTTGCCTGTCCCCGTGTGGGGATGGCCGGCCGTTATCATTGCGCGCCATAACAACGGGCGCCCACAAGCCTGCCTGCCGCGGCAGGGGGCGCCCCTACAACTCGTCGCCAGCCATTGCAGTAATAAATTCCACTCAGCTTCGGAAAATGACAAATCCACCACACTCAAAACCATAGCTTGACGGGACAATAGGGAAATGCTATATTTCCAAATGAGAGGCAAATGATGATGAAGAATGACAATAAATATATTTCCGCCGATGTCAATATCTGCCACGGGCAACCCTGTTTCAAAAATACCCGTATCATGGTATATCTCGTTTTTGAGCTTCTTGAAGCCGGCGAAACCTATGACCAAATATTGCATAGCTACCCCCAACTGACCCAAAAACATATTACTGCCGCTCTGCATTTCGCCGCTGAAATGATCAAAAACCAAGAATATGTCCCTTCCCTCCAGCCCGCCTAAATATAAAATCATCGTCGACGAAAATATTCGCCGCGAAGTCGCCGAGCATCTCATAGCTATCGGGTGCGACGTCAAAATTCCGCCCAAAGGTCTAAAAAACGGACAAGTCTTTAAATTGGCCATCGCGGAAGGCCGAATATTTCTTACCCATGACAAAGATTTTCTCGACCCGTTCTTGCACCCTGCCTCTTTAACCAATGGTATAGTCGTGATCCGCATCCACCCGCCAACGGTTCCGGTGATCTGCGCCTCTTTAGACCGGCTGCTGAAAGAACTCTCCCCGGAAAATTTGGATAAACGTCTTGTTCTGTTGCGAAACAATGGATACAAGCTCACATAGTCAACTTTTTCCGAAATAAATAAAAAGCCCATACACCTTGTTGTCTGTCCGATCTTTCCGGTTGGAAAGAAAACCGCGGCGAAACAGCCTTCATCCACCGGTGAACCAGCTGGGAGGTTGAGCGCCTGGCGCACTTCGGCGACTCCGCTGATGCCTTGTTCTTCCAGCGCCGCGAGTTCCTTAAGGACCAAGGCGAGACCCCAGGGATCGGCGGAGGTCGTGGTCTCGCCGGTGATTGGGTCGGTAGTGACAACCAATTTTGCCTCGTAGCAACGCGCGAATTTAATTTGCAGCAGATATACTGGTATATCTTTCAATGTGCCCCAAAACAACGCGACTTGATATCCCTTTATTGCCCATTCCAGATCCTCTTCAGTCCTGTCTTTTTTGATCATACGGCTAAACGCGTCGCCGATATTGACATACACAGCTCTCCGGACATTATCAACCAACTCAATTAAATAATACCAGCGTGGATGTTCCAAATTCTGCAATACCGACAAAGGCGTATCTAATTCATGCTCATCCCCTGTGCCGAACCAATGATCTTCCCGTTTCATCCGATTGCCGACATTCATGATTTGATTTTCCAAACAAGTCAGAATCCGCGCCAACATTTCCACGGCAAACAACCCATCCTCGGGCATTTCATTGCCAAAGTCGTCTTGATTTGCCGCGTCGGCTTTTTTGATGATATCCGTATATTTTTCTTCGTTGTAACAATAAAATAAATGTTCGAGAAATTTACCGATCTCCCCTTGATTTCGGTATATCCCCATTCCCGCCAAAATATTCCACACCGCCCCGTCGTGAAACGGCGCAATATACTGCCGCATTTCCCCGCGCCGTTCGGCGCCCGATCTCGGCCAAGGATAAATGTGTAACGCATAATAAATCGTCGGCGAATAGGTTTTTCCCCATTCGGCCGTCTGGGGACAGTGACGAATGGCCTCGACTTCCGGCGGCAATCTCCTTGTGCATCCCACGACATCCAAAATCTGAAACTGCGCCCGGATAAATGCCGCGTCGCGGATCCGGCCCTCATTCCACGCCAACCGCTCAATCACCGCGTCAGCATAAGCCCGACGCAGGGCAACGCCCGCCCGATTCACAAACCGCCAACAAGCTGTCGCCACAGTGATTTGTTCTTCACCGCTCATCACACTGTTCTGCCCCTCATCGGAAAATGACAAATCCACCACACTCAAAACCATAGCTTGACGGGACAATAGGG